>NZ_JBFAAF010000001.1:0-229908 GCF_040639595.1 Micromonospora sp. NPDC023814 | reverse complement strand
GCAGGTCTTCGAGGCCGTCGGGCTGGACTCCCGGCTGGTCGAGCGCTACTTCCGCGGCACCCCGAGCAAGATCGGCGGGATCGGGCTGGACGGCCGGCCGACGCCGAGCGCCGGCGCCTGCTCGTCGGCGCGCTCGACGGCCACCGCACCCGCGCCGGCCTCGCCGTCGATGGTCGGCGCCGAGTACTGGAGGCCCGGCTGCTGCGGCGACCGGCCCAGGCCCTTGGCCCGGATCTCGACCGGCTTGTCGAGCAGCTGCACCTCCTCGGCCGCGGGCTCCGGCTCGTTGACCTGGACCTCGACGTTGTAGAGGAAGCCGACCGTCTCCTCCTTGATGCCGTCCATCATGGTGGCGAACATGTCGAAGCCCTCGCGCTGGTATTCCACCACCGGGTCGCGCTGGGCGTACGCCCGCAGGCTGATGCCCTCCTGGAGGTAGTCCATCTCGTAGAGGTGCTCGCGCCACTTGCGGTCGATCACCTGGAGCAGGACCATCCGCTCCAGCTCGCGGGTGCCCTCCGCCCCGAGCTGCTCCTCGCGCCGGTCGTACGCGGCGTGCGCGTCCTCCTTGAGGCGGGCGAGCAGGAAGTCCGCGTCGATGCCCGCCCGGGACCCGCCGGCCTCCTCCTCCAGCTCCTCGATCGTCACGCCGACCGGGTAGAGCTGCTTGAGGCTGGACCAGAGCTGCTCCAGGTCCCAGTCCTCGCCGTAGCCCTCGGAGGTCGCCCCCCGCACGTACGCCTCGACGACGTCGTCGATCATGTTGCGGACCTGGTCGGAGAGGTCCTCGCCGTTGAGCACCCGCAGGCGCTCGGCGTAGATCACCTGGCGCTGCTTGTTGAGCACCTCGTCGTACTTGAGGACGTTCTTGCGGATCTCGGCGTTCTGGCCCTCGATCTGGGCCTGCGCGCTCTTGATCTGGCGGGTGACCATCTTCGACTCGATGGGCACGTCCTCCGGGATGTTGAAGCGCTCCATGACCGCCTCGACCGCCCCGGAGCGGAAGCGCTTCATCAGCTCGTCCTGGAGCGACAGGTAGAACCGGGACTCGCCCGGGTCACCCTGCCGGCCGGACCGACCGCGCAGCTGGTTGTCGATCCGGCGGGACTCGTGCCGCTCGGTGCCCAGCACGTAGAGGCCGCCGGCGTCGGCGACCTCCTCCGCCTCGGCGTCGCAGGCCTGCTTCCACTTGGGCAGGACCTCCTCCATCGCCTTGGCGTACTCCTCCTCGTGCTCGATCGGGTCGAGGCCACGCTGGCGGAGCTCGTTGGCGGCGAGGAACTCGGCGTTGCCACCGAGCAGGATGTCGGTGCCGCGACCGGCCATGTTGGTCGCGACGGTGACGGCGCCCTTGCGGCCGGCCTGGGCGACGATCTCGGCCTCACGCGCGTGGAACTTGGCGTTCAGCACGGAGTGCGGGATGCCGCGGCGGCGCAGGAGCTGGGAGAGGATCTCGGAATTCTCCACCGAGACGGTGCCGACGAGCACCGGCTGGCCCACCGCGTGCCGCTCGGCGATGTCCTCCACCACGGCGTTGAACTTGGCCTTCTCGGTCTTGTAGATCACGTCCGGCCGGTCCTGCCGGACCATCGGCCGGTGGGTCGGGATGGTCACGACACCGACCTTGTAGACCTTGTTGAACTCGCCCGCCTCGGTCTGCGCCGTACCGGTCATGCCGGAGAGCTTCTCGTAGAGGCGGAAGTAGTTCTGGAGGGTGATGGTGGCCAGGGTCTGGTTCTCCTGCTTGATCTCCACCCCCTCCTTGGCCTCGATCGCCTGGTGCATGCCCTCGTTGTAGCGGCGTCCGTGCAGGATGCGGCCGGTGAACTCGTCGACGATCAGGACCTCGCCGTCGCTGACGATGTAGTCCTTGTCGCGCTTGAAGAGTTCCTTGGCCTTGATGGCGTTGTTGAGGTAGCCCACCAGCGGGGTGTTCACCGACTCGTAGAGGTTGTCGATGCCCAGCCGGTCCTCGACCTTGGCCACGCCGCGCTCGGTGACGGCGATGGTCCGCTTGGCGTGGTCGACCTCGTAGTCGCCCTCGCCGTCCTTGCCGGCCTGGAGCCGGGCCACCACGCCCGCGAACTCCGTGTACCAGCGGGCGGAGTGCTCGGCCGGGCCGGAGATGATCAGCGGGGTGCGGGCCTCGTCGATCAGGATCGAGTCGACCTCGTCGACCACCGCGAAGTTGTGGCCGCGCTGGACCAGCTCGTCCCGCGACCACGCCATGTTGTCGCGCAGGTAGTCGAAGCCGAACTCGTTGTTCGTGCCGTAGGTGACGTCGCACTCGTACGCGGCGCGGTGCTCGGCGGCCGGCCGGTTGGGCAGGACCACGCCGACGGTGAGGCCGAGGAACTCGTGCACCCGGCCCATCCAGGCGGCGTCGCGCTGGGCCAGGTAGTCGTTGACCGTGATGACGTGCACGCCCTTGCCGGAGAGCGCGTTGAGGTAGACCGGCATGACCGAGGTCAGCGTCTTGCCCTCACCGGTCTTCATCTCGGCGATGTTGCCGAAGTGCAGCGCCGCGCCGCCCATCACCTGGACGTCGTACGGGCGCTGGCCGAGCACCCGGGCAGCCGCCTCCCGGCACACCGCGAAGGCCTCCGGCAGCAGGTCGTCGAGGGTCTCGCCGTCCGCGAGCCGTTCCTTGAACTGGTCGGTCATGCCGCGCAGCTCGTCGTCGCTGAGGTTGACGTAGTCGTCCTCGATCGAGTTGACGGCGGCGGCGATGGCCTTCAGCCGGCGCACCATACGGCCCTCGCCCGCGCGGAGGACCCTTTCCAGAATCGACACGGATCAACGCTCCCCTAGACAGTCTCGAACCATCGTAGGCGCTCCATCGGCACGATGGTCACTGGTGGCGGCCCTCCGACCCGGCGAAACCGACATAACTCGCTCGACGCGCGCCACCTCCGCCGTAATCCGGTTACGCCGTCCGCGAACGATCCGGCACGATGGCTCGGGTGGAACCCGTGGAGATCACCGAGGACGGCCTGCTGCTGCGACCCTGGCGGGCGACCGACGCCGACGCGGTGCACCGGGCGTGCCAGGACCCGGACATCCAGCGCTGGACCACCGTACCTCGCCAGTACCTGCCCGAACACGCGCACAGGTTCGTCACCGAGGTGGCCCCGGGGGACTGGGCGGCCGGCACCGGGGCGCCGTTCGCGGTCTGCGACGCCGCCACCGGCGAGGTGCTCGGCTCCTGCGGGCTGGTCTCGATCGACCCCGGCCACGGCACGGGCGAGATCGGGTACTGGACCGCGCCCTGGGCCCGGGGCCGGGGCGTCACCGTACGGGCCGCCCGGGCTGTCGCGCGCTGGGCCTTCGACACGCGGAAACTGCGCCGGCTGATCTGGCAGGCCGAGGTCGGCAACCACGCCTCCCGCCTGGTCGCGCTCCGGACGGGCTTCCGCGTCGAGGGGCAACTACGGCTGGCCGACCCCGCGCCGGAGGGCGGGCCGGACGGTTGGATCGGCTCGCTGTTCCCCGGCGAGGTGCCCGCCACCGGCGAGACCGGACCCGCCGGGCCCGGCACCCTGGAGACCCGGCGGGCCGCCGTCCTCGGCCGCCCCCAGCCCGTCCTCTTCGCCACCGCCGGCGGTGGTGAGCTGCGGCTGCGCCCGATGGAGGAGCGCGACCTCGACGCGGTCGTCGAGACCTGCCAGGACCCGGAGACCATCCGGTGGACCGCCGTGCCCGACCCGTACGACCCCGCCGACGCCGAGTCCTACCTGGTCTACTCGCGCGGCACCTGGGCGGCCGGCACCAGCGCCTGCTTCGTGGTCGCCGACGCCGACGACCGGTACACCGGCTCGATCGACCTGCGGCTCTCCCCCGCCGACCCGCTGCTGGCCGACGTCGGCTTCATGACCGCGCCGGCGAGCCGGGGCCGGGGCTTCATGCCGGCCGCGCTGACCGCCCTCGCCACCTGGGGCTTCACCACGCTGGGCCTGGCCCGGATCGAGTGGCGGGCCAACGTCGGCAACACCGCCTCGCGCCGGGTCGCCGAGAAGGCCGGCTTCACGGTCGAGGGGACCGCCCGGGGCGGGCTCACGCACCGGGGCGAACGGGTGGACGCCTGGGTCGGCGCGCTGCTCGCCGGGGACCTGACGTGACGCCCGAGGTGATCGACGCCCACGGGGTGCGGCTGCGGCCGTTCCGCCCCGAGGACGCCGCCGACCTGGCCGCCGGCTGCGCCGACCCGGTCAACCTGCGGTTCAACCCGGGCCTGCCGGAGCCGTACACCGAGGCCGACGCCCGATGGTGGATCACCGAGGGCGCCCCGGCGGCCTGGACCGCCGGCGGGGCCGCGTACGCCATCGCCGACCGCGCCACCGACCGGCTGGTCGGCGGGGCGGGCCTCGGCCAGGTCGTGACGCAGCGCCGGCAGGCCGAGGTGGGCTACTGGGTCGCGCCCTGGGCGCGGCGTCGCGGCGTCGCGACCGCCGCGACGCGGGCCCTGGCCGACTCGGCGTTCCGGTGCGGGTTCGACCGGCTGGAGCTGCTGACCCACGCGGAGAACCCGGCCAGCCAGCGGGTGGCGCTCGCCGCCGGCTTCCGCCACGAGGGGGTACGCCGGGCGGCCGGCCAGCTCCGCGGCGGCGGCCGGACGGACCTGATGGCCTGGGTACGCCTCGCCGACGACCCGCCCGGCCCCGGCCCCCGACCGCTGCCCGACCTGCCCGAGGGCCGGCTCACCGACGGCGTGGTGACGCTGCGCCCGCTCGGCCCCGACGACGTCGACCTGATGTACCGCCTGCACACGCTGCCGGAGGTGGTGGCGAACCAGGCCCCGCCGGTGCCGCCCACCCGGGCGGCGATCGAGCGACGCTGCCGGCTCTCGGAGAGCGGGTGGCTGACCGGCAGCATCGCCCGGCTGCTGGTCCTCGACGCGACCACTGGCGAACCGGTCGGCAGTTGCGGGATGTCCTACCTCGACGCCGCCGCCGGGGAGGCGGGCATCGGCTACGCGCTGCTGCCCGCCGCGCGGGGTCGCGGGCTGGCCACCCGGGCGGTGCGGCTCCTCGCCGGCTGGGCGTTCGGGCCGGCGGGGATCGCTCGGCTGACGGCCGGCACCCTGCCCGGCAACGTGGCGTCGCAGCGGGTGCTGGAGAAGGTCGGCTTCCGCCGGGAGGGGCTGCTGCGCGGCCGGCTGCCGGGCCTGGCGGGCACCCGGATCGACGACCTGGTCTTCGGGCTGCTCCCCGACGAACTCCGCTGACCCGCGCCTGGTCGCACCTCGGGCGTGCGGTGGGCCGGAGGCCCGACGTCCGGTCGGCCGTGGCGGCGGCGCGGGCCGCCACCACGGCGCCGGAGGATCAGAGGGCGAGGGAGATGATGCCGTAGTCGTAGGCGTGCCGCCGGTAGACGACGCTCGGCCGGCCGGACTCCTTGTCCTGGAACAGGTAGAAGTCGTGGCCGACGAGTTCCATCTGGAACAGGGCGTCGTCGACGGTCATCGGCTCGGCGGGGTGCACCTTCTCCCGCGCGATGTGCCAGGGCTGCTCGTCGTGCTCCTCCTCGACCCGTTCCGCCACGGCCGTGGCCGTGCCGGCGCGGGCGCCGTCGACGGACGCCCCCAGGGGCGCGTCGAGGTCGGCGACCGGCAGGCCGGCGGTGGCGGCGGCGACGGAGAGCGGGGCGTGCCGACCCCGGTGGACGCGGCGGCGGTCGGCCGCCCGGCGCAACCGGGTGTCGAGCTTGGCGATGGCCGCGTCGAGCGCGCTGTAGAAGTCGTTCGTGCACGCCTCCGCCCGGATCACCGGGCCCCGGGAGACACAGGTGATCTCGACGCGCTGGCAGTGGTCCGCCTGGCGGGGATTCCGCTCGTGAAAAAGCTCGACATCGACACGAATAAGTTTGTGGTCGTAGCGTTCGATCTTTGCGAGTTTCTCCGCTACGTGCACCCGGTAATGGTCCGGCACTTCG
The DNA here is from genome assembly GCF_040639595.1 of Micromonospora sp. NPDC023814. Classification (NCBI taxonomy): domain Bacteria; kingdom Bacillati; phylum Actinomycetota; class Actinomycetes; order Micromonosporales; family Micromonosporaceae; genus Micromonospora; species Micromonospora sp. NPDC023814. Next base: position 223,977 of record NZ_JBFAAF010000001.1, on the reverse strand, counting down.
ACGTTACGGCCCTTGACCACGATGTCCACGTGACCTCCCTAGTTCGGACGGTCGTTCGATCCGGCATCCGGTCGCGCGCATCTGGGGGAGGTCCCACTCGGCGTCGACCGGTCAGTGCGGCTACGCCTCCTTTCACCGCCGGGAGCGGGTGGGAAGACCTCCTACCCCCGACAGGAAAACGCTAACGCCTGTTCGCCCGGCAGTCACCCCCGGTCGCGGAGACGGCCAGAAATTTTTCACACCTCATACACCAACGGGTGAAACGGAAACACTGTCGGTTACGACCGGTGCCGTTTCTCGGTCGCGGCGAGCACGGCGGCGACCGTCGGCGACAGCCCGCTCACGGTCAGCGCGCGTGCCACTGCGGCAAGGGTCGACCCAGTGGTGAGGATGTCGTCGAGCACCACGACCGCGGTCCCGTCCGGGGCGGGCGCGACCCGGGGGCGGACCCGGAAGGCGGACTCGGCCGCCGCCGCCCGCCCGGCGCTGTCCAGCGTCACCGAGTCGGGGCGGGGCAGGGCGCGCAGGGGCCGCCGCACCCGCACCGGCCAGCCCGCCCGGCGCAGCCGGTCCGCGCAGTGCCGGGTCAGCCGGCCGAGGTGGTCGCCGTACCGGGCGCGGGCCGCCGCCGCGGTGTCCGGCACCGGCACCAGCGTCACCGGCCGCGCCTCGCCAACCGCCGCCGCCACGACCTCGGCGAGCAGCGCGCCCAGCGGCCGGGCCAGCCCGTGCCGGCCGTGGTCCTTGTACGCGAGCAGCGTCTCCCGCAGCGGGCCCGCGTACGGGCCGAGGGCCACGCAGGGCGGCAGGTCGGGCGGGGCGGGGGTGGGGCGTACCGCCCGGGGCCGCAGCGCGTCCAGCGCCGCCGCGCACTCCGGGCAGACGCCGTGCCGCAGCCCCGGCCGGCGTTCCCGGCAACCGGCGCACTCCACCGGCAGCACCAGGTCGGTGAGGTCCGACCAGAGTCCGCCGAGGCGCGGCATCAGTAGAGGAAGAAGGGGGCGGTCGGGTTGCCGGCACGCGTCCCGGTCGAGGGCGGCGACACCTGCACCTGCTCGGGCTGGATCCGCTCGAACGGAGCGCTGCCGTACGCCACCTCGTTCGCCTCGTACATCGCCGCGCCGCGCGGCACCTCCGTGTTGGCCGGGTACGCGGCGAGGTGGGTCACCCGGGCGCCGATCTTGTCCTCCACCCGGCTGTCCCGGGTGCCGTCCACGCTGACCTCGTAGACCGCCGGGCGGCCGACCTCCCCCGCGAGGAGCAGCTTGTCCTCGCCGTACCAGTCGACGGCCGACAGGCCGGTCAGCCGGGTGGGCAGCCGACGGGCCGGACCGAGGGTGACCCCGCCCTCGGTGGGGCTCAGGGCGGCGACGTAGAGCGCGCCGCCGGCGATGACGGCGATCCGGTGCCCGTCCAGCGAGGCGGCAACCGCGGTCACCGTGCCGGAGACGCCCAGCGACACGGGGGTGAGCTGCGCCTGGGCGTCGAACCGGTAGAGAGCGCCGTCGGCGACCACCAACCCGGCCGGCTCGCCCCGGTCCGTCGAGCGCAGCCAGACCGGCCGGCCGATCGCGCCGTAGCCCTTCGCGCTGCGGTTGAAGACGGCGACGGGGTCGAGCCCGGCGCCGACGGACAGCCACTGACGACCGGCCTCCGTGACCACCAGCGCCGCCCGGATCTGGTCCTCCGCGCGGCTGAGCCCCGCCGTCACGACGTTCCTGTTCGCCTCGGCCGCCACCGGCACCGTGGCGATCGTTCCGGCCGCGTCGGACAGCGGGTGGATGGCGCCCTCGTAGACGCAGAACCGCTGGAAGCCGCCGCCGACCCGGTACACCGGGTTCGCCTGCCGGTGCGCCTCCAGGTCGGGGATGTCCTTCCGGGGCTGGGTACGGATCTTGATCTCGAGCTGTCCGTCGACGTCGTACAGCGACCAGGCGAGCTGCGTGGCGAGCTGCTCCAGGCGGACCTTCTCGTCCGGCATCTCCAGGTCGACCTCCCAGCGGCCCTCCGTCCGGGTGGCGTTGTTGATCAGGCGGGTGCCGTCCGGCAGCCCGGTGACCCCGGAGCGCAACCAGAGGGAGGGACCGGCGGTCAGCCACTTCACCACCTCGCTGACCAGCCGCTCGTCGGGCACGGCGAGGGGCAGGTAGCGCTGGTCCGGCACCAGCCGGGTGCGGGCGGAGTTCCAGAAGTAGATCGTCCGGCTCTGGTAGTACGCCTCGAGCGCGTCGACGCTGAGCAGCAGCACGTTCGGCGGGTTGGCCACGAACAGGCCCGGCTCCCCCCTGCCCTCCTGCCGGGGCGGGCTGCGCAGCTCGAACGTGTACGACGTGGTGCTCGTCTCCGGCGGGGCCAGCGTGCCGTCGGCGCGCAGCTGGCCGACCTGCTGCACCTTGAGGGTGACCTCGATCTTGCTCGGGGCGGTGACGATCACCGGCTCCTCCGTGAGCCGGACGACGGTCAGCGCGACCTCGCTGCCCTCCTTCACCTGGAGGCGGTCCTGGTCCTCCGGGGTGATGAAGTTCCGGACCCGCTGGTAGGCGCGGTCCGGCTCGCCCGCCGCGGCGGAGAGGAAGTTCTTGACGAACTGCCCCGGGGTGCTGCCGCTCGCACTGCGGTTCGGGGGCTCGCCCCGGATACCGCTGGTGGAGCCGGCCTCGGCCGCCGGCCCGGCGCCCTCCACCCGGACCTCGGTGTTGGCCGGGATGCCGCAGCCGGCCGTGCCAGCCAACAGCAGTGCGCCGCCCAGCACAGCGGCGAGCAGGTGCCGCCTCACGATCCCACCTCCGCGCGTCCCCCGGTCCCCTGCCGCCCCGGCCCGGCGGCCACCGCGCCGTCGGCCGGGCCGATCGCGAGCACGCCGCCGCTGCCCGGGCCGATGGCCAGCAGGCCGCCCTCGCGGGGGCCGCCGAAGGGCAGGGCGGCGTCGGCCGGGACCAGCCGCAGCGGCGAGGTGGTCAACCGGTCGCCGGCCCGGGCCGGCAGGGTGAGCCGGAACTGGGCGCCCTGCCCGGGTGCGCCCCACGCCTCCAGCCAGCCGCCGTGCAGCCGGGCGTCCTCCAGGCTGATCGACAGCCCCAGCCCGGTGCCGCCGGTCTGCCGCGCGCGGGACGGGTCGGCCCGCCAGAAGCGGTTGAACACCAGCTTCTCCTCACCGGGCTTGAGGCCCACCCCGTGGTCGCGGACGGTGATCGCGACGGCCGTGTCGTCCATTCCCAGGGTGATCAGCACAGGCTTGGCCTCGCCGTGCTCGACGGCGTTGCCGACCAGGTTGCGCAGCACCCGCTCGACCCGCCGCGGGTCGACCTCGGCGATCACCGGCGTGGCGGGCACGTCCAGCTCGATGGGCACCCCGACCCGCTCGGCCAGGCCGGCGAGCCGGTCGGCCACCCGGTGCACGACCGGCACCAGGTCGGTCGGCTCGGCGTCCAGCATCGCGAAGCCGGCGTCGAAGCGGCTGATCTCCAGCAGGTCGGTGAGCAGCTCCTCGAAGCGGTCCAGCTCGGCCTGGAGCAGCTCGGCGCTGCGCGCCACCGCGGGGTCGAACTCGTCCCGCTCGGAGAAGATCAGGTCGGCGGCCATCCGGACCGTGGTGAGCGGGGTGCGCAGCTCGTGCGACACGTCGGAGGTGAAGCGGCGTTGCAGCCGGGACATCTCCTCCAGCCGCAGGATCTGCCGTTGCAGGTTGGTCGCCATCTGGTTGAACGACGCGGCGAGCAGGGCGAGGTCGTCCTCGCCGTTGACCACCATCCGCTGGTCGAGCAGGCCGGCGGAGAGCCGCTGGGCCGTCCGGGCGGCCACCCGCACCGGGGTCACCACCAGCCGGGTGACCAGGCCGGCGAGCAGGCCGAGCAGGATCACCAGGGCCGCCCCGGTGGCGACCACCGTCGCGCGGGCATCGGCGGCCGTGGTGTCCTGCCGCGTCAGCGGCACGAGGTAGTAGAGCTCCACCTGGCCGAACTTGGTGGGCACGGGCGAGCCGTAGACCAGGTATTTCGTGCGCTCCCCGCCCAGCCGGCCGGTGCGGATCTGGCTGGCGACCTTGCCCCCGGCGACCGTGGCGCGCAGCTCGCGGCTGATCAGCGGCCGGACGTTGACCGCGGGCGAGGAACGCGGCTGGATGAGGCCGGCGTGGTTGTCGGCGGTGAGCGCCACGATCACGCCGGTGGTCTGCTGCGGGTCACCGCCGGCCAGGTAGTTGACCGTGCCGTCGACGGTCTCCTGGAACTGCGCGTCCTGCGGCTGGTTGTAGAGACCGAACTGCCTCACCGCGTACGCCGCGCCGCTGTCCAGCCGCACCCGCACGTCGGTCTCGGCGTTCTCCACCAGGATGTTGGTGATCTTGTCGGCGATCAGGTAGGCGAAACCGCCCACCAGCAGGCTGGACGCGACCAGCGTGATGGTCACCACCCGCAGCTGCAGCGACCGCCGCCAGGTCTGGTGCAGCCCGGCCAGCAGGCGCGCGGACCGGCCGCTCACGCCGCGCCACAGCTCCCGCACGGCGGTGACACGCCGGCGCGGAGCTGTCGGCTGGGGGTCCGGGAGCGGGGAGGTGGCCACAGTGTGACCAGGCTATCCGGTGCCCGCCTTGTAGCCCACGCCCCGCACGGTGAGGATGATTTCCGGTCGCTCCGGATCCGGCTCGATCTTGGCGCGCAGCCGCTGCACGTGCACGTTGACCAGCCGGGTGTCCGCCGCGTGCCGGTAGCCCCAGACCTGCTCCAGCAGCACCTCGCGGGTGAACACCTGACGCGGCTTGCGGGCGAGCGCCACCAGCAGGTCGAACTCCAGCGGCGTCAGCTTCACCTCCTCGCCGTTGCGGCTGACGGTGTGCGCCGGCACGTCGATGGTGATCTGGTTGCCGGACGGCCCGATGGTCAGCATCTCGGGGGCCACGTCCTCGCCGCGCCGCAGCCGCGCCCGCATCCGGGCGACCAGCTCCTTGGGCTTGAACGGCTTGACCACGTAGTCGTCGGCCCCGGACTCCAGGCCGAGGACCACGTCGACGGTGTCGCTCTTGGCGGTCAGCATGACGATCGGCACGCCCGACTCGGCCCGGATCGACCGCGCCACGTCGATGCCGCTCATGCCGGGGAGCATGAGGTCGAGCAGGACGATGTCCGGCCGGTTCTCGCGGAACGCGGCCAGGGCCCGCTCCCCGTCGGCGACGAACGAGGGCAGGAACCCCTCGCTGCGCAGGACGATGCCGAGCATCTCGGCGAGCGCGGGGTCGTCGTCGACCACCAGTACCCGGGCTCTCATGGGGTTAATGTTTCCATCCCGTTCAGTTTCGGTGGGATCCGCGTCACCCGGCACGGTACTGCCGTGGGACGCCGCCGCCCAGCAACCGACGCCGGCGTCGCCGCCCCGGCGTGCGGGTCCACCCGATCGGACCGCGCGTGTCACCATGATCCCCGCGTGCGCCGTCACGCGCCACCGCCGTCCGTCCCCAGGAGTACGCGTGCCCGACGCCGGCCCGACCGCCGTGCTCCCGCGCCGCCCGCTCACGGTCGGCGAGCTGCTGGACTCCGCGGTCCTGCTGCTGCGCGGCCAGGCCCGGGTGCTGGTCCCGCTCGCCCTCGCCCTGGCCGTCGGCGAGCAACTCCTGCTCTACCCGCTGCGGCTCGCCGCCGACGTCGAGCCCCCCGTCTGGTTCGTGGAGTTCAAGCAGTTCGGGGCGTACTGGCTGCTGCTGGCCGTCGGCGCGGCGACCGAGGCGATGATCATCACGCTGCTCGGCAACCCGGCCGCCCGGGCCGCCGGCGGCGCGCTGTTCGGCCGTACGGTCGGGCCGCGCGAGGTGCTCCGTCCCGCCGGCGCCCGCTGGGGCGCCACGGTGCTGCTCACCGCCCTGGTCGGGCTGGTGATGTGGGTGGCCGCGCTGTTCGGGCCGGCCTGGTTCATCGGTTTCGCCCTGCTCGGCGCCGTGGCGCCGGCGCTGGTCGTCGACCGGGTGCACCCGCTGCGGGTCCCGCTGCGCGCCGCCACCCTGGCCGTACGCGGCGGCGGCCGGGCCGGCGGGATCCGGCTGCTCGGCTACCTGTCCTGGTGGATCGTCCGCCTCGGCCTCGGCATCGGCGTCTACTACGGGCTGGACGCGCTCGACCTGGTCGACCGGGCCTGGGCCCCCTGGGTGTCGCTGGCCGTGTGGGCGGGCGTCAACAGCGTCGCGTACCCGGCGCTGGCCTGCCTCGACGCGGTGCTGCACCTGGAGACCCGGATGCGCACCGAGGGGCTGGACATCCGGCTCTCCCGGGCCCGGACGGGCACGCCGGAGACCGTTCTGCTGGCGGCCGACCGATGAGCTTCAGCCGGTGGTGGACCGAGACCACGGCCGCGCTCGGCGACCGGGTGCCGCTGCCCCTGGCCGCGCTGCTGCTGGTGCTCGCCGCGGTGCTGGTGGCGGTCGGCTGGTACACGTACCCCGCCTGGGTGCCCCGCCGGCTGCCCCGGCTGCGTCGACGCCGCCGGAAGCCCGGGCCGGTGGACGCCCCCGCGCCGGTCGTACCCGCGCCGCGCGAGCCGGAGCCGGAGTTGCCGGCCGCCGCGTACGTCTCCCTCGCCGACCGGCTGGCCGCCGAGGGCCGGTACGCCGAGGCCGTCCGGGAACGGCTGCGCGCGATGATCCGCGAGCTGGTCGCCCGGGGGCTGCTCCAGCCGCAGCCCGGCATGACCGTCGTCGAGGTGGTGCGGGCCGCGACGGCCAGCCGTCCGCAGGTCGGCCCGCCGCTGGGCGCCGCCGGGGCGATCTTCTCCGAACTCTGGTACGGCCAGCGCCCCGCCTCGGCCGAGCACGACCGGCGGATGCGGGAGCACGCCGCCGACCTGGACCGGCTGCTGACCGGCCGACCCGAGGACGGGCCACGACCATGAGCGCACAGGTCACCGCCGCCCAGCCGGCCCCGAAGGCCGGCGACGCCCCCCGCCGGCGTCGCCGCCGGCACCGGCTGCTGATCCCGTTGGGCCTGGCCGCGCTGCTGCTGACCACCACCCTGGTCACCCACGCGGTCGACCAGCCCGACCCCACCGACCGGGGGTTCCTCTCCCCCGTCGCGACCGGGGACGACGGCGGCAGCCGGCTCGCCGAGGCGCTGCGCGAGCGGGGCGTCACGGTGCAGCGCGAGACGGACACGCTACGCGCGCTGCTGGCCGCCAGCAGCGGGCCGGCCACGCTCTTCGTGCCCGCGCCGGCGCTGCTGCACCCGGACACGGTCGGTGCGTTGAGCTCGCTTCCCTCGGCCACCCGGCTGGTGCTGGTGGACCCGCCGCGGCGGGTGCTGGACGCGGTCCCGCTGCCGGTGGAGCCGGCCGGCCGGCGGTGGGCCGCGCAGGCGGTGGAGCCCGACGCGGCGGGCCTGCCCTGCCCGATGCCCGAGCTGCGCCAGCTCGGGCGGGCGGCGGTCGGGCTGCAACGCTACGCGGTCACCCCGGGCGGGTCGGCGCCCGTGCAGTTCTGCTTCGACGGCGGGCTCGCCCGGCTGCTCCGGGTCCCCGAGAGCGTGGTGGTGGTCGGCGCCAGCGACCCGTTCCGCAACGACCGGATCGACGAGTGGGACAACCGCGCGTTCGCCACCGCCCTGCTCGGCGGGCTCGGCCGGGTGGTGTGGCTCGACCTGGACGGCCAGGCGCCCCCGCCGACCTTCGGCTCCGGCAGCAGCGGCAGCCCGGCCTGGTCGCCCACCCCGGGCGGCTCCACCGGGTACGGCGGGCCGGGCGGCGGTCGTCCCGGCGGCCCGGGCGACGGCGACGGGCGGCCCGGCGGCCCCGGCGGCCCGGGCGGCGGCTCCGACGACGACGGTGACGACTCCCGCGCCGACGGCTCCGACCCGCCGAACCCGCTCTGGTCCGCCTTCCCCGGCTGGTTCTGGGCGCTGTTGGTGCAGCTCGCCGTCGCCGCCCTGCTGGCCGCGCTCTGGCGGGCCCGCCGGCTCGGCCCGCCGGCGCCGGAGCCGCTGCCGGTGACGGTCCGCTCGGCGGAGACGGTGCTCGGCCGGGCCCGGCTCTACGAGCAGGCCGGCGCCCGGGACGCCGCCGCGCGGACGCTGCGCACCGCCGCCCGGGACCGCCTGCTGCCCCGGCTGAACCTGCCGCCGACCGCCCCGCCCGCCGAGGTGGCCACCGCGGTCGCCGCCCGCACCGGCGACGGCCCCGGGCGGACCGAGGAACTGCTCTACGGCGGCGCGCCCGACACCGACCAGGACCTGCTGGAGCTGGCCCGCGCGCTGGACCGGCTGGCCCGCACGGTCGCCCCGCACCCGGCCGACGGGCCGCCACCCCCGACCGACGGAACGCACCCCGCGCGCCCGACCGAGGCGCACGCCGCGCCGCACCCCGCGCACCCGGCCGACGCGCACGCCGTGCCCCACCCCGCCGACGGGCCGCCCCCGGCAGCCGCACCGCACCCGCACCGACCCGAAGGAGACACCCGGTGACCCGACCCGCCGGAACCGCCGATCCGCTGACCGCCGGAACCGCCGACCCCCGTGCCGCCCTGCACCGGCTGCGCGCCGAGGTCGCCAAGGCGGTCGTGGGGCAGGACGCGGTCGTCACCGGCCTGGTGATCGCCCTCCTCTGCCGTGGGCACGTGCTGCTGGAGGGCGTGCCGGGCGTGGCCAAGACCCTGCTGATCCGCACCGTGGCCACCGCGCTCGACCTGGGGTCCAAGCGGGTGCAGTTCACCCCGGACCTGATGCCGGGGGACGTGACCGGCTCGCTGATCTTCGACCCGCACACCGCCGCCTTCACCTTCCGCGAGGGGCCGGTGTTCACCAACCTGCTGCTCGCCGACGAGATCAACCGGACGCCCCCGAAGACCCAGTCGGCGCTGCTGGAGGTCATGGAGGAGCGGCAGGTCTCGGTCGAGGGCGACCGGCGTCCGCTGCCCGACCCGTTCATCGTCGCCGCCACCCAGAATCCCATCGAGTACGAGGGCACCTACCCGCTGCCGGAGGCGCAGCTCGACCGGTTCCTGCTCAAGCTCACCGTGCCGCTGCCCAGCCGGGAGGAGGAGCTGGGGGTGCTCCGCGCGCACCACGCCGGCTTCGACCCGCGCGACCTGACAGGCGCCGGCGTACGGCCGGTGGCCAGCGCGGCCGACCTGGCTGCCGCCCGGGCGGCGGTCGGCCGGGTGCACATGGCCGAGCCGCTGTTCGGCTACATCGTCGACCTGTGCCGGGCCACCCGCAGCACGCCGGCGCTGGAGCTGGGCGCCTCGCCCCGGGGCGCGACCGCGCTGCTCACCACCGCCAAGGCGTGGGCCTGGCTGGCCGGCCGCGACCACGTCGTCCCGGACGACGTGAAGGCGGTCGCCCGGCCGACGCTGCGGCACCGGCTGCGGCTGCGCCCCGAGGTCGAGCTGGAGGGCGTCGGCGTGGACGCGGTGCTGGACACGGTGCTGGCCACCGTGCCGACGCCGCGATGACCTGGCGGGCGGCGCTCCTGCTGGCGGCGGGCGCGCTGACCCTGCCGGCCTGGCCGGCGCCGTTCGTCGGCCTGCTGGTGATGACCGGCGCGGTGCTGCTGCTCGTGCTGGTCGACCGGGCGCTGGCCGCGCCGCCGGGGGCACTCGCGGCGACCCGGGAGGGCGACCGCGCGGTGCGGCTCGGCGGCACCGCCACCGTCGCGCTGCTGCTGCACAACCCCACCGGCCGTACGCTGCGCGCCCGGGTCCGCGACGCCTGGGTGCCCTCGGCCGGCGCCCGCCCCGACGTGCCCCCGGCGCAGCTCGTGCGCGTCGAGCCGGGCGGGACGGTGGCGCTGCCCAGCCGGCTCACCCCGCTCCGGCGGGGCGACCGGCCGGCGGTGGCGCTGACCGTGCGCTCGTTCGGGCCGATGGGCCTGGGCTTCCGCCAGCGCTCCGGCCGCCCGGCCACCCCGCCGTGGACGCTGCGCGTGCTGCCCCGCTTCGACTCCCGCCGGCACCTGCCGGAGAAGCTGGCCCGGCTGCGCGTGATCGACGGCACCCAGGTCAGCCGGGGGCGCGGCCAGGGCACCGAGTTCGACACCCTCCGCGAGTACGTGGTGGGCGACGACGTCCGGTCGATCGACTGGCGGGCGAGCGCGCGCCGTGCCGACGTGCTGGTGCGGACGTGGCGGCCGGAGCGGGACCGCCGGCTGCTCTGCGTGCTGGACACGGGCCGCACGTCGGCGGTGCGGGTCGGCGACGAGCCCCGGCTGGACACCGCGATCGACGCCGCGCTGCTGCTCGCCGCCCTCGCCGCCCGCGCCGGTGACCGGGTCGACCTGCTCGCCGCGGACACGGCGGTCCGGGCCACGGTGACGGGCACCGGCCGGCCGGCCCTGCTCTCCCGGCTGGTGCACGCCCTCGCCCCGCTCCAACCGGCGCTGGCGGAGACGGACTTCGACCTGATCGCCGGTGAGCTGCTGCGCCGGCAGCGCCAGCGCAGCCTGGTGGTGCTCTTCACCGCGCTGGAGGCGGGCGCCCTCGGCGAGGGGCTGCTGCCGGTGCTCCCCCGGCTCGCCGCCCGGCACAAGGTGGTGATCGCCGCGACGCACGACCCGGTGCTGACCGCGCTCACCACGGCTGTCCCGCAGCGCCCCGGCGACGCCTACGCGGCGGCGGCGGCCTGGCGGGCGCTGGCCGAACGCGACCGGGTCCGCGCCGCGCTGGGCCGGCACGGGGTGACTGTCGTCGACGCCCCGGCGGGCCGCCTGGCCCCCACCCTGGCCGACACCTACCTGCGCCTCAAGTCCCTCGGCCAGCTCTGATCCCCGGGCCGGTCGGGGCGAGGGTCAGCGGCGGGCGTGCGGGTCGAGGACGTCGTCGCCCTCGGGCGCGGCGGTCGCCCGGCGGCCGAGCAGCACGACGTACGCCAGGAAGGCGAGCCAGACGGCGGCGCCCGCGAGGACGCGGAGCGGGACCGGCACGGGCGCGGGCGTCACGAACGCCTCGACGACGGCGGAGACCGCGAAGAGCCCCACCAGGCCGACGGCGACCAGGACGCCCTCGCGGCCCGCCCGGGCGACCGCCTGCCCCCGGGTGAGCTGGGCGGGCGGCGCGATCCACGTCCACCCGACGCGCAGGCCCACCCCGGCGGCCACGAAGACGCCGGTCAGCTCCAGCAGCCCGTGCGGGGTGATCAGTCCGAAGAAGACGTCCGCCCGGCCGTAGGCGACCATCACCCCGCCGACCACGCCGATGTTGAGCGCGTTCTGCCAGAGCAGGTAGAGCACGGGGACGATGAGCACCCCGGCGGCGAGGCACTGGGCGGCGAGCCAGGCGTTGTGCGTCCACAGGTGGAAGGCGAAGGTCGGCGCGGCGAACTCGGTGTAGTAGCCGGCGAAGCCGGACTCGACCAGGTCGGCGGCCGCCTCCTCACCGATGAACGCGCCCGCCGTCTCCGGGTTGCCCGCCACGTACCAGATGAGGAAGAAGCTGAGCAGGGTGAAGCCGGTCGCCACCCCGCACCACCAGGGCCAGGCGCGGTAGACCGCGCCCGGGAAGCCGACCAGCAGGAACCTGCCGACCGCCGCCCAGGACGGCCGCGGGCGGCCGGTGAGCCGGGCCCGGGCCCGCAGCACCACCTGGGAGAGCTGGCTGACCAGCGCCGGATCGGGTGAGCGGCTGCGCAGCACCGAGAGCTGGGTGGTCGCCCGCTGGTAGAGGGCGACGAGTTCGTCGACCTCGGCGACGTCGAGCCGGCCGCGCCGGGAGAGTTCCTCCAGCCGCCGCCACTCCCCGCCGTGTTCCGCGACGTACGCGTCTAGATCCACCGTCACCCCCGTCCGGCGATCATAGTGTTCACTGTCGGGGTGAGAGCGCAACCACGACCGCCGGCCCGACCCGCTCCGTGGGGCGACGCCGGGCTGGTCAGCGGGGAGGCCGTGGAGCTGGACGTCCGGGCCGCCCGGATCGGCTCCCGGGTGCTCGCGCTGATGCTCGACATCCTGGCCCAGCTGGTCCTCGTGCTGGTGCTGTCGATCGCCGCCGGCGTCGTGCTCACCAACCTGCCGACCGGGCTGGTCGACGAGGCGCTGACCGGTGCCCTCGCGACGGTGGGGCTGGTCCTGGTGCTGGTCGGCTACCCGGTGCTCTGCGAGCGGTTCAACCACGGCCGGACGCTGGGCAAGATGGCGGTCGGGTTGCGGGTGGTCAGCGCCGACGGCGCCCCGGTGGGGCTGCGGCAGTCGCTGACCCGGGCGCTGGTGGGCGTGGCGGTGGAGTGGCCGGGCCTGGTGCTGCCGCTGCTGAGCTGGGTCGCCGGCGTGACGGTGATGCTGACCGACCGGCGGGGGCGCCGGCTGGGCGACCTGGTGGCGGGCACCCTCGTCGTGCACACCCGGACGGCGACCGCCTGGCGGCCGGTCCCGACGGCGGTGCCCGTGCTGGTCGGCTGGGCGTACACGCTGGACCTGAGCCGGCTCGACGACGGCCTGGCGCTGGCCGCCCGGCAGTATCTGGCCCGGGTGCGCCACCTGGCGGAGCCGGCCCGCGGGCGGCTGGGCCGCGGCCTGTGGGCCGAGATCTCGGCGGTGACCACGCCGCCCCCGCCGCCGGGCATGCCGGAGTCGGTCTACCTGGCCGCGGTCCTCGGCGAGCGGCACCGGCGGGCCTGGCACCGGCTGGGACGCGGTCGCGCCGTCGCCGCGACGCTCTGGCCGGAGCTGACGCCCGGCCCGCCCGCGCCGCCCCGCGCGGTCCCGGCCGCCGCTCCGCCCGAGGTCGCCGCGCCACCCGGCACGATCCGTCCGGCGACGCCCGGCGGCGCGCCGGCCGCCGTGCCGGCGCAGCCCGTCGCGGCGGTACGGCCGGCGGTCGCCCCGTCGGCACCGGCGGGCGCCATGTCCACGCCCGACGCCGGCACCTGACCGACGGGCGAGGGCACCCGGGCGGCGGGCGCGGGACCGCCGACCGTCGCCCGGCTGTGGCAGGATCCGGCTCGCTCGCCCCTACCGAGACGGGAACACCGTGGCCGACGACCTGTTCACCCCCACCATCGCGCCGGCGGCGTACGAGGCGCGTCGCCCGCCGTGGCGACCGCAGTCGCTGATCTTCCCCGCCGTGTTCGGCGGCCCGACGGCGGCCACCGTGCTGGCCCTGGTCAACGGGCACCGGCTGGGCCTGCCCCGCCGGGCGCACCTGACGGTGCTCGGCGTCGGGCTGGCCGGGCTGGTGGCCCGGCTGGTGGTCACGCTCGTGGTCTTCGACGACGGGGCCGACCGGCCCGTCCGGCTGATCGGGGCGCTGGCCGGCGCGCTGGTCTGGCTCGCTGCCTCCGCCACGCAGAAGCGCCGGTTCCGGGCGTACGAGCTGCGCGGCGGCGAGCCGGCGTCGCTGTGGCTGCCCGGCGTCGGGGCGGTGCTCCTGTTCGGCTTCGCCGAGGCCGCGCTGATCATGCTGGTGGCCGCCGCGTGACCGCCCCGGAGACCCAGCTCGCCCGGGTGGCCCACCTACTGGAGCTGAACCGGCTGGAACAGGCCCTGGACGAGGTGCACCGGCTCCCCGCCGCGCTGGCCGCCAGCCCCGCCGCGTTCCGGCTGCGGGCGGCGGCACTGACCGGGCTGGACCGCTGGGACGAGGTGGTCGCCGTCGCCCGTCAGGGCCTGGCCGAGACCGGCCCGGACGCGGAGTTGCTCGGCCGGCTGGGTCTCGCGCTGCGCCACCGCCGCGAGTTCGCCCCCGCCGAGCGGGCGCTGCTCGACGCACTGGCCATCGAGCCGGAGAACCCGTGGCTGCTCTGCCAGTACGCCGACCTCTGCTCGGCCGTCGGCCAGACCGACAAGGCGGAACGCCTGGTCGCCCGCGCCGCCACGATCGTCCCGGACGCGCCGGCCGTCTTCGCCTCCCGCTTCCAGCTCGCGTACGCCAGGGGCGACGACCGGGCCGCCGAGCGCATCTCCCGCGAGTTCCTCGGGGCGTGGCCGGCCAACCCCGTGGCGCTCGCCCTGCACGGCGTCGCCGCGGCCCGGCGCGGCCGGGTGGGCACCGCGCACCGCGCCTTCGGCCAGGCGGTGGCGCACGACCCGACCGACGCCGACTACGCCGAGGCCGCCTGGGAGACCCGGGTGTACACCCACCCGCTGCTGCTGCCCCTGCGGCCGCTCTACCGGCTGGGGATCCTCCGCACCTGGCTGCTCGCGATCGGCATGGTGGTGCTGCTCAACCTCGCCGGGCTGGACCTGCTCGCGGGCCTGTTCGGCCTGGCGTGGGCGCTCTTCTGCGTCTGGTCGTGGATCGCCCCGCCGCTGGTCCGCCGCATGGTCCTCGGCCGGTGGCGGTCGTGAGGGCGTTCGGGCCGTGGCTGGCCGTCCTGGCGGTGGTGCTGCTGCTCAGCGCGCTGCGCCTGCGCACCCTGGCCACGGTGGTCTCGCTGGCCTGGCTCGCCTGGTGCGTGTGGACCTGGGTCCGCCCCGCCCGCCGCCGCTCCCGCCCGGACTGACCGCTCCCGCCCCGGCTGGCCCCGGCCCCGAGGGCTCCCGCCCGGCTGACCCACGCCCGCCGCGGCACACCGACGGGCCGGCGGCCCGCAGTCGCCGGAGACGCCGACGGGCCGGCCCGCTGCGCGGGCCGGCCCGGTCGGTGCGGGGAAGCTCAGTACCGGTAGTGCTCCGGCTTGAACGGGCCCTCGACGGAGACGCCGAGGTAGGCGGCCTGCTCCTTGGTCAGGGTGCTCAGCTTGGCGCCGAGCGCCTCCAGGTGCAGCCGGGCGACCTTCTCGTCCAGGTGCTTCGGCAGCACGTAGACGCCGACCGGGTATTCCTCGGTCTTCGTGAACAGCTCGATCTGGGCGATCGTCTGGTTGGCGAACGAGTTCGACATCACGAAGCTCGGGTGGCCGGTGGCGTTGCCCAGGTTCAGCAGGCGGCCCTCCGACAGCACGATGATCGCGTGCCCGTCGGCGAACTTCCAGAGGTCGACCTGCGGCTTGATGTTGACCCGCTCCACGTCGGACCGCTTCGCCAGGCCGGCCATGTCGATCTCGTTGTCGAAGTGGCCGATGTTGCCGACGATGGCCTGGTGCTTCATCCGGGCCATGTGCTCGTTGGTGATGACGTCGAAGCAGCCGGTGGCGGTGATGAAGATGTCCGCCTGCTCGACCACGTCGTCCAGGGTGGCGACCTGGTAGCCGTCCATCGCCGCCTGGAGGGCGCAGATCGGGTCGACCTCGGTGACCACGACCCGGGCGCCCTGGCCGCGCAGCGACTCGGCGCAGCCCTTGCCGACGTCGCCGTAGCCGAGCACGACCGCCATCTTGCCGCCGATCAGCACGTCGGTGGCCCGGTTGATGCCGTCGATGAGCGAGTGGCGGCAGCCGTACTTGTTGTCGAACTTGCTCTTCGTCACCGAGTCGTTGACGTTGATGGCGGGGAAGAGCAGGGTGCCGGCGCGGTGCATCTCGTAGAGCCGGTGCACACCGGTGGTGGTCTCCTCGGTCACGCCCTTGATGCCGGCGGCGATCCGGGTCCACCGCTGGCCGTCCTCGGCGAGCGAGCGGTGGAGCACGCCGAGGATGACCGCGTACTCCTCGGAGTCGGCGGACTCGACCGGCGGGACGGCCCCGGCCTTCTCGAACTCGACGCCCTTGTGCACCAGCAGGGTGGCGTCGCCGCCGTCGTCGAGGATCATGTTCGGGCCCTGCCCGTCGGGCCAGGCGAGCACCTGCTCGGTGCACCACCAGTACTCCTCGAGGCTCTCGCCCTTCCAGGCGTAGACCGGGACGCCGGCCGGGGCCTCCGGGGTGCCCTCCGGACCGACCACGATCGCGGCAGCGGCGTGGTCCTGGGTGGAGAAGATGTTGCAGGACGCCCAGCGGACCTGCGCGCCGAGCGCGACCAGGGTCTCGATCAGGACGGCGGTCTGGATGGTCATGTGCAGCGACCCGGTGATCCGGGCACCAGCGAGCGGCTGGGCGTCGGCGAACTCACGACGGATCGCCATCAGGCCGGGCATCTCGTGCTCGGCGAGCTGGATCTCCTTGCGCCCGAACTCGGCGAGCGACAGATCCGCCACCTTGTAGTCGCCCTCGGCGAGGGTGCTCGGCCGGGCCTCGGACGGCGTTCCACTTGCGGACGCCGGGAGGGTGCTGGTCATGGAAGCTCCTGTCGGACGATGTGCTGCGCGACCCTCCACCTTACGCGCGCGGGCCGCCGCGGAAGGGACCGGCCGGCGAAGAGAGCAGGAAGACAGAAGCGGGCAGCGCACGGGGCGGTCGGTCGTGGACGGACTCTCCGTCCACCAGCCGCCCGCCCCGTGCATCCCCCCGGTTTGGATCCCTCGCGCGCGTTCTCGGACCGTCGTCGCGATAACGCTGCGTACCCATAGAGTCACACTGTGCAGTGATCGCGTCAAGTCATTCCGGGAAAGTCGGACTTGCCCTGCACAGCGATCGCTGGGCTGGCGACCGGCTCAGCGCAGGCCGCAGCTCGCCACGTACGCCTCGCCCGTGCCCGCCACGCGCAGCGGCCCGGCGGCGGCCGTGCCGACCGCGGCCTGCCCCCGTCCGAGCGTCACCGCGCCCGTCCCGTCGTCGACCGAGAGCTCCCCCGCGCCGCAGAGCACCACGCGCGGCCCGGGCACCGACAGCGTCACCGCCGGCAGCGCCGCGCCCACCGTCACCCGGTGCAGCGCGAAGTCGTCCACCGGCACCGGCCAGGTGACCACCCCCGGGTCGACCTCCAGCGCCGGCACCACCGGGTCCCGGAGCACCTCGAAGCGCAGCACCCGGAGCAGCTCGTCGACGTCCACCCGCTTCGGCGTCAGACCGCCGCGCAGCACGTTGTCGCTGGCCGCCATGATCTCCACGCCGGTGCCCCGCAGGTACGCGTGCAGGTTGCCGGCCGGCATCCAGATCGCCTCCCCGGGCGCCAGCCGCACCCGGTTGAGCAGCATCGCCACCAGCACCCCCGGGTCGCCCGGATAGGCGGCGGCCAGCTCCCGGGCCAGCTCCGCGTCGGGCCCCGCGACCGCCGCCGACGCCGCGGCCCCCACCAGCGCGTCGCGCTCGTCGGCGGGCCAGGTCAGCAGCAGCCGTACGGCGTCGCGCAGCCCCGACGGGCCGGTGCGCAGCGCCGCCAGCACGGGCTCCAGCGCGGGTACGCCGAACCCGGCGAGCGCCTCCGCCGAGGCGACCGGGTCACGGAACCCGCAGAGCGCCTCCATCGGCGAGAGCGCGACCAGCAGCTCCGGCTTGTGGTACGGGTCGACGTAGTTGCGCTGCCCGTCGGGGCGGCCGGCGTCGGCGGCGTGCCCGGCACGGGCCTGCTCGGCGTCCGGATGCGCCTGCAGACTCAGCGGGGCGTCCGCGGCGAGCACCTTGAGCAGGAACGGCAGCCGGGTGCCGAACCGGCCGACGACCCGCTCGCCGAGCCAGTGGTCCGGCTCGGCGAGCAGCAGGTCGGTCAGGTCGACCCGGCCGCCGTCGCGGTCGACCGTGGCCGGGCCGCCCGGGTGGGCGCCCAGCCACAGCTCGGCCTCCGGGCCGTCGCTCGGCACCGGCCTGCCCTGCAACCGGGCGATCGCCGAGCGGGACCCCCACGCGTAGTCCCTGATCGGTCCGTACAGCAGTTCCACCGGTCAGCTCCCGGGCCGCCCGGCGGTCTCACCCGGCTCGGATCCCGGCACGGCGGTGTGCGCCGCGCTCCCGCTGCCCGCCCGCTCGGCGGCGGCGCTGTAGATGTCCGGCTCCAGGTAGATCACCCGGGCGGCCGGCACGGCGGCGCGGATCCGGGCCTCGACGACGTTGATGCCGCGGGCCAGCTCCTCGGCGTTGTCGCAGGCCGGCACGCCGATCTTCGCGGCGACCATCAGCTCCTCGGGGCCCAGGTAGAGCGTCTTCATGTGGATGATCCGCTCCACCTCCGGACCGTCCGTGACCGCCTTCTCGATGGCGGCGACGTCGTGCGCCTCGGCGCCCTCACCGAGCAGCAGGCTCTTGGTCTCGACGGCCAGGATGATGGCGATGGCCACCAGCAGCACGCCGATCGCCGCCGTACCCGCGGCGTCCCACTCGCCGTTGTCGGTGACCAGAGTCATGCCGACGCCGAGGAGCGCGAGGACCAGACCGACCAGGGCGCCGAGGTCCTCCAGCAGCACCACCGGCAGCTCGGGAGCCTTGGCCCGGCGGACGAACTTCACCCAGGACTGGTTGCCCCGGACGAGGTTGGACTCCTTGATGGCGGTGCGGAAGGAAAACGACTCCATGATGATCGCGACCACCAGCACGGTGACCGGCACCCACTGCCACTTGTCGATCGGGTGCGGGTCGGACCACTTGTGGTACGCCTCGTAGAGAGCGAACAGACCGCCGACGCTGAACAGCACGATGGACACGATGAACGCGTAGATGTAGCGCTCGCGGCCGTAGCCGAAGGGGTGCTGCGGGGTGGCCGCCCGCTTGGCCCGCCGGCCGCCGAGCAGCAGCAGCCCCTGGTTGCCGGAGTCGGCGACCGAGTGGATCGACTCGGCCAGCATGGACGACGACCCGGTCAGCACGAACGCGACGAACTTGGTGACGGCGATGCCGACGTTGGCCAGCAGCGCGGCGACGATCGCCTTCGTCCCGCCGTTGGCGCTCACGCCGCCGCCCCGTTCCGTCGCGCGGCGCCGCCGGGCACCGGCGCCCCGCGCCGCTCGACCCGCACCCTGCTATCGCTCACTGGTTCGCCAGCTCCTTCATCTCGGTGATGGCCGGAACGGCCATCGGATCCAGTCCGTGTGCCAGGGCGAGGTAGACCGAGGCGAAGTCCGGCACGGCGACCAGCGAGGCGAGCCGCTCCAGCGCGGAGCCGCCCTCGGCGGTCACCACGTCACAGCGCACACCGCGCCGCTCGGCGAGGGTCTGCACCGCGTCCGCGCGGCGCTCCTCGACGTCGAGCGGCTCGTCGGCGTCGTCCTCGGGGTTCAGCCCGCCGTCGCGCAGCAGCACCAGCCGCAGCCGGGTGCCAGCCGGCGCCTCGTCGTCGGGGTCGGCGAAGATGTCGCGCTCCCCCTCCGCCAGGCCGCCGAAGACGCCGTCGAGCAGGCCGACCCGCCCCCGCCCGGCCTCGCCGAGCGCCCCGCTGACCACCGGGTAGCGGGCGTTGGCGGCCAGGGTGTCGCCGAACCGGCGGGCCGCCACGGTGGCGAGCGGCGACGAGCCCCAGACGATCGGCACCGAGCCGGCCAGGCCCAGGGCGAGCGACTTCGCCGGGTTGACGAAGGACTCGGCCGTCGGGCGGCACCGGTCGGCTTCCGCGTCGAGCCGGGCCGCGGTCTCCGCCAGGTCCGCCTCGTTGACCTTCACCAGGCCGAGCGTACGGGCGGCGAGCAGGACCGGCACGGTGAGCGCCCAGAGGCTGGCCCGGGCCGGGGCGCGCCGGGGCACCGGGATGAACGGCGCCCGAGCCCGCTCGGCCACCGACTGCAACTGCGAGTCGGGCGCGCCGACGGCGACCAGCCGGGCGCCCCGCCGGTGCGCGGCCTCGGCGGCGCCCAGCGCCTCGGGGCTGCGGCCGGAGGCGCTCACGGCGATGACCACGTCGGCGGCCCCCACCCAGCCGGGCACGCCGGCGCTGCGGTGCGGGATGACCGGCACCGGGCAGCGCGGCCCGGCGACGGTGGCCAGCACGTCACCCGTACGGCCGGCGGTGCCGATGCCGGCGATGACGACCGCGCGGGGCCGGCCCTCGTCGGCGAGCACCTGGAGGTTCGCCTCGGCGGCCAGGGCGGCCGACTCGCGGACCTGCGCCCCGGCGGAGGCGGTGTGCCGCAGCATGCCGCCCGGGTCGTGCTCGGCGAGCGCGTCCTGGTCGTCGAGCAGGGCCTCGTCGGGATCGCGGCGGCCGCTGACCCCGGCCGTACCCTCGATCACGACCGCTCCGCGGGGCCGCCGCGCGCCTCGTCCAGCAGCAGCACGGGCACGTCGTCGCGGACCTCGAAGATCCGACCGCACTCGGTGCAGGTCAGCGTCTGCGCCTCCGCGTCGTAGTCGAGCGGGGCGTGATGCGTGTCCGGACAGGCGAGGATTTCCAGCAACTGCGGGTCCAGGGCCACGGCGCGGCTCCTTCCACGTATGCGGTTTCACCGATCGGCGGTGCCGACCGGCGCAGGCGATCTTATCGGCGAACCCGGTCGAGCACCTCGTCGCGGAGCGAGGTCATCCGCTCCCGGGTCGGGGCCTCGACGTTGAGCCGCAGCAACGGCTCGGTGTTGGAGGCGCGGAGGTTGAACCACGCGCCGTCCGGGAAGCGCAGCGTGAGGCCGTCCAGCTCGTCGGCCTCGGCCTGCGGGTACGCGGCCCGCACCTCGGCCACCTTGGCGGCCTGGTCGGCCACGGTCGAGTTGATCTCGCCGGAGGCGACGTACCGCTCGTACTCGCCGGCCAGCACGGACATCGGCAGCGACTGCTCACCCAGGGCGGCCAGGGTGTGCAACGCGGCGAGCATGCCGGTGTCGGCGAACCAGAAGTCCCGGAAGTAGTAGTGGGCGGAGTGCTCACCGCCGAAGATCGCGTTGGTGCGGGCCATCTCCGCCTTGATGAAGGAGTGCCCGACCCGGGCGACGACCGGCTCGCCACCGTGCTCGCGGATGATCTCCGGCACGGCGCTGGAGGTGATCAGGTTGTGGATCACCGTCGAGCCGGGGTGCTTGGCCAGCTCTCGGGCCGCCACCAGGGCGGTGATCGCGGACGGAGAGACCGGCTCGCCGCGCTCGTTGACCACGAAGCAGCGGTCGGCGTCGCCGTCGAACGCCAGGCCGATCTCGGCACCGTGCTCGAGCACCGCGCGCTGGAGGTCGACCAGGTTGGCCGGGTCCAGCGGATTGGCCTCGTGGTTGGGGAACGTGCCGTCCAGCTCGAAGTAGAGCGGCACGATCTCCAGCGGCAGCGCCGGCAGGACGGCGTCGCCGAGCACGGCCGGGACGGTGTAGCCGCCCATGCCGTTGCCGGCGTCGACGACGACCTTCAGCGGGCGGATCGTGGAGAGGTCCACCAGCTCGCGCAGGTACGCCGCGTAGCCGGCCAGCAGGTCGCGGCGCTCGGCCGGCGCGGTCGGCTCGCCAGCCGGGCGGGCCTCGTCCTTGTCCAACAGGGCCTGCGCCCGCTGGCGGATCTCGGCCAGCCCGCTGTCCTGCCCGATCGGCCGGGCGCCGGAGCGGCACATCTTGATGCCGTTGTACTGCGCCGGGTTGTGGCTGGCGGTGAACATCGCGCCGGGCAGCCCCAACGCGCCGGAGGCGTAGTAGAGCATGTCCGTCGAGCCGAGCCCCAGCTCGATCACCGAGCGCCCCTCGGCACGCACCCCGGCGGCGAAGGCGGCGGCCAGACCGGGACCGGTGGCACGCATGTCGTGCGCGATGAGCACGGCGTCGCCGCCCTCGCCGTAGGCGTCCAGCACCTGCGCGAAGGCCACGCCGAGGGCCTCGGCAGCCCGCTCGTCCCACTGGTCCGGCACCGTCCCACGGACGTCGTAGGCCTTCACGATCTGGGACAGATCAGACACCGGTATCGCTCCTCGCGCCGCAGGTCGTCAACGGCCTGAGCGTATCGGAGGGGCGCGGGGCGCCCCGGCTCAGCCAGGGAGCCGGGGCATGAACCTGGTCTGGTCGCCGCCGCCGGCCTCCGGGGGCGGGTCACCGGGTCGCCCGGTGGCGGGCGGAGCCGACGTCGGCCGGCCGTACTGCCCCGGGGCGGGCGGCGTCGACGTCGGGTTCCCGGGTGGGGCGGACACCGGCGGCGGGGTGGACCCGCCGGGCACCACCTGGGTGGCCTCCGGGGCCGGGCGGCTGCCGTACACGCCGCCGGCCGGACGCGGGGCGGGGGTGCCCCCGTACACGCCGGGGACGGGCGGCTGCTGGCCGTACACCTGGCCGGGCGGGACAGGGGCGGCGGCCGGGCCCTGCGCGGAGCGGTAGGTGGTGCCGCCGGGGTTGCGGGGCAGCGGGACGGGCGGCAGGTCGTCGGCGGGCTCCTTGTCCGCCCGGGAGCGGCGGAACAGCAGGAGAATGAGCAGGATCCCGACGGCCACCATGGCGATGCCGAAGAACATGACCACCGACCCGCCGCCGGACTCCTCCTCGGCGGCGTTGACGGTGGCCCCGGCGCCCTGCCCGGCGAGGGCCGCCAGGGCCGGCGACTCCTCGGCGGTCTTTGCCTGCGAGGCGACCGCGCTCGGGGTGGGCGACGGCTTCTTCGAGGGCGTCGGCGACGGGGAGGCCCGCCCGCCGACCACCCGGGACGCCTCGGCGCCCCGGCCCAGCAGTTGCCCGAGCGCGTTGCTGGCCGCGCCGGTGACCGTCAGCCGGCCGCCCGGCGCACCCTGGACGAACGCCACCCGGTAGCGCACCGTGATGCTCTTGCCCTTGCACAGCCGCGGGTTCGCCGGCGAGGTGGCCGGAGTGGCCACGCTGCCCCCGCCCCCGGAGAGCGACACCGGGAACCAATGGCCGCCCACGTTGACCTGCGCCCTGACCTGGTCGGCGCGCAGGCCGCCGAGGCGCAGCCCCAAGGTGGTACGCAGCAGCACGCAGCCGTCGCTGCGCTTGCGCACCTCGATCGAGACGCCCTCGGCGGAACCGCCGGCCGTGAAGCTGCCGGCCGACCGCACCCGGACCGAGTCGTCGGCGAGCGCCGGCGTCGCGCCGAGCGCCACCAGGCCACCCAGCAACGTGCAGACCGTCGCGAGCCGCGCCGCGTGCCGACGTACCGCCATGATCACCTCGCCGTTCCTCCCCCGACGGGGGTCCGCCGGTAGGCTACTACCGCCCCCGGGTGAGGCCCGGTCATAGAACGCTCCGGATGTGCGCCGCATTACCCCGGTGGTCGCGTCGCCGCACCTCACATCCGGTCCCTGCACCTGACCATCGTCAGCGGGGCGGGCCGGCACCTCGGCGTCGACACTCCCGGTGGTGCCCTCCGCGCGTTGTCCTGGCGGGCCGGGCGACTGGGGGTCTCGGGCGGGGTGTCTGCGGACGTCCCCGGGCGGGCGGGTGCCTGTGGACGTCTCGGGCGGGCGGGTGCTTGCGGGCGTCTCGGGCGGGCGGGTGCGGGCGTCAGCCCGCTTCGGCGGCCGCCAGCGCGTCGCGGCAGAGCCGGTCGGCGGTGCGGGTGGTCTCGGGCAGCCGGTAGCGCGGCGTCAACGCGAGCACCCGGGCCGTCGCGTTGTCGAGGCTCATCCGGTGGCCGACACTGACGAAGACCGGCTTCACGCCGTCCCGGGTACGCAGCACCCGACCCACGATCTCGTCCCCGTCGCGCAGCGGCGTCCACGCACCGCGCTCGTCGGCCGGCGGGGCCCACTCGCCGAGCAGCGGCGTCTTGCCCACCCCGATCGCCGGCAGGCCGGTCACCACGCCAAGGTGGCAGGCCAGCCCGAACCGGCGCGGGTGGGCCAGCCCGTGCCCGTCGCAGACCAGCACCTCCGGCCGCACGGTCAGCCGGTCGAGCGCGTCGAGCAACGCGGGCAGCTCGCGGAACGCGAACAGCCCCGGCACGTAGTCGAAGGCGGGCCGGCCCACGCTGACCGCCGAGTCGACCACCGCGAGCGTCCGGGCGTCCAGCACCGTCACGGCCGCCGCGAGGCGGTCGCCACTCTCGGCGTACGCGACGTCCAGGCCGGCCACCGTCGCCGGCTCGGCCGGCCCCGGCCCGACCAGGTCGACCAACGGCCGCAGCCGCTCCTGCACGGCCAACGCCTCCGCCACGCTGCCCGGCGCCACACTGGGCGCACCGGACACCTCAGACATGCCGACCTGCGCGATCCCCGATCCGTCCGTCGTCACGACGACCGGCCGGTGGCCTGCCTGCCGGCACTCTGCTGACCGGCGGACCGCTGGTCGGTGTCTGATTCAGCCATTTCGCCATGCTATTCCGGCCTCACAAACCACCCCGTCCACGGTGAACGGCGACGCTCCTACTGGCCGACGCGGCCGTCGATCAGCTCGCGGAGCAGGTCGGCGTGGCCGTTGTGCCGGGCGTACTCCTCGATCATGTGCACCAGCAGCTCCCGCATCGAGACCTCCCCGTCGCCGTGCCGCCCCGTGACCCCCAGGTCGTCGGACTCGGCGACGAAGCGCTCGGCGAACTCCACCTCCGCCCGCCAGGTGCGCCACGCCTCGGCCACCACCTCCGGGTCGCCGACCGCGCCGTCGAAGTCGCCGTCCGGGTCGGCCTCCGAGCAGTAGAGCTTCGGCGCGTCCTGACCGGCCATCGTCCGCCGGAACCAGCCCCGCTCCACCTCGGCCAGGTGGCGGACCAGGCCGAGCAGCGACAACTTCGATGGCGGTACGGCCCGCCGGGCCAACGCCTCGGCGTCCAGGTCGGCGCACTTGAGTTCCAGGGTGAGCCGCTGGTCGCGCAGGTACTCGACAAGGATCGTCCGCTCCTCTGAGTGGTTGCCGTCGGAGCGGGGGTCGTCGTCCGGGTGGACGAACATATTCGACCAGGCGAAGTTCTGGGTGGGACGGTCGGCGGCGGGGCTGGAGATGCCAGCAGGGGATTCAGCCATACGAGCGAAACTGACCGACACCGAACCGGAGCCGCAACAGGTTTCCAGCTCGCGGGGCATCAGGCTCAGTGGCGGAGGACTCAGCTGCTCTGCTCAGCCAGCGAAGGATCGGCAGCAGGGTCGCCCGCTCGCTGAAGCTCCTCCTCGAACATTACGAAAGTCCGGCGCCGGATGCCTCGAACCAACGCCAGTTCCTTTGTGGTCAACTGACGCCCCTCGGCCTGGGCGCTTTCCACGATGGCCCTGATCGTTTCGTACAACGCGAAAACGGGCCCCTCCCCCCGCAGGTAGCGACCGCGGTCATGTTCCGTCCACTCAACGAAGGAGTCCACCGTCAGGGAACTAATCTCTCCACCGACAGCAAACAGAATCTCCTCAATCAGGTCATCGGCGGGTTCCCACCCGCCCGTGGCGTGGGACAGCCGCCAAGCCCTGATACCACCATCAGGCGTGCCGACCATTTTGACTGGCGACTTGTAATAGCTGAAATAGGCCGGCAGCACCAACCCAGGCATCTCGGCCACCCTACGTCCCTCCGCCCAGTGTTGTCTGCAGCGCCTGCCAGAAATATCGCTGCTCCTCCTTGAGGACGCCGTTCCAGACGGCACGCTCCACCTGCGACATCGTACGACCCTGATCCTTGGCCACCGCCTTGAGGTCCCGCCGAACTTCGTACAGGGCATGCTCCCAGGAGGCCACATCGTCCAATGCTTGGAGGTGCAGGCGGAATTCCGCGATGTGCCCGTTTGACGTTCGCAGCGACATCTGAACATCCCGATATCCACTTGATTGAGGGGCAATGAAGCGGTCTTCGAATTCGACGATTTCCACGTCGACGTAACCATGAAGCACCTCAAGCCCTGCGTAGAGATCTGAGAGTTCACGAAAGGCGACCTTCGCAGCAGCGAGGTCGGTCAGCATCGAAACGTCCCCCCGATACTTAGCAACCTTGTCCTCAGCCCGCTTCCTATCCTTTGGCCTTGGGCGGCCGTCAGGCACGGCCGGCCCGGATGATTCAGCAGCCAGACGCTGCGCGAGAGCGACAACCTCCCTCTGCGCCTCGACCGCATCGACGTACAACCGGTCAAGGTACTTCGTCTGATACTCGGGATCATTCTTGCGAGCTACGTCAAACCCGGCCTGGGTCGCCCGGTCCCGGCCTGCCGGAAAAAGTGCGCCGATCCTTCGTTGATTGTCGGTGAGAGGCGTCTGCTGAGGCGTAGGCAACGGTCTGCGCGCAACTTCCTCGGCGCCTCTTTCCGTAATCTCATCGAGGACGGAGCCGAGGACGTCGATCGCCTGTTGGTGAATGGCCAGGTGGTGCAGTGTCACCGGACGCGCCGTCAGCGAGTTTGCCAGTTCCGGCGTGGCGAGGATCATCCGCGCCAGGTCGGGCCGTTCGACCAACTGCCGGACGAGGGTCTCGGCGAGCATCGGCTCGTCCTTCGGCGGCGTCCGCCACGTGTCGTCCAGCATTCGCTGTACGCGCGGCTCCGCGAACAGCCGTGCCACGTCCCGGGCGGCCGGCTCGTCGAGGTGCGGTACGAGTCGCCGGAGGTTCGGCGCATCGAGCCCGGCGGCCACCTCGACCGGGGTCACACCGGCGGCGAACACCCGCTCCAGGTCAGGCTCGTCGGCCAGAACGGCGCTCACGGGTTTGCCGTTCACCACCCGTTCCGCCTGTGCGCGTTCCCGTGCGGCCCGCAGCTCTTCCGGCGGGGCGTCGCCTCGATCGAGTGCCGGTCCCGGCTGTTCGGGCCGGGCTGATGGCAGCCCATCAGACGGGGCGGCCGACCCGGGGTCGTCGAGCAGGTACATGCGGTTGAGGTACGGCTCGCCGTACCCCTGGTCGGTCTCGGCGGGCGGGTGGTCCGGCAGGTCCGGACGCTCGCTGAACCGGCCGCGCCGCAGCCCGCCGAGCGGCATCGGTCGGGCGTCCGGGCCCAGCACCAGCACCTCGGTGTCGACAGCGTTGTACGGGTGCGGGGTGCCCTGGTGCCGGTACAGCGGCGCGTCCGACACGGCTCCGGTCTGCGGGTCGAGGTAGAGCACCGTGCCGTGCTGGTTGAGGGCGACCCAGATGTGGGAGCCGCCCTGCTCCCAGCTGTTGACGACGAAGGCGAAGCTGCCGTGGCCGCCGATGCGGAGCTGGTAATGGAGGTTGTCGTAGCCGGTGTCGACGGCCCTCCGCCGCTCGGCACCCTGAACGTCCTCCGTCGGCTGGCAGAGGCGCTGGAAACGCCCCCCGGTCACGTCCTCGATCCGCCCCATGCCGCCCAATTCACCGTCGATGGGGCGCGTGACGTCACCGGCCAGGTAGGCGTCGAAGGTGCGGGGCGCGGCCACCCGGGGCCGGCCGTGCATCCAGGTGTCGAACAGCGAGAGTGTGCAGTCGATGCAGTTGATGGCGCGGGTCGGGTCGGCTCGCGGCCCGCCGTCGTTCACCAAGCCGAACCAGCCACCGCGTCGCGGATCGGCGGTCCGCTTGACGCTCCCGTCGGGCTCGCGGGGCACCTGCCGCTCGATGTCGGTCTGGTGCAGCGCCAGCGGCGGACGCAGACCGCCGGGCTGGCCGTAGTTCCGCGACCGGTCGATCGGCGGCGGGTAGTCGTCCCTCGTCAGCGCCGAGCGGTCCGCGGTCTCCACGGCACCGAGTGCCAGGTCACCGACGTCGTCGTTGATCCCGCGGAAGTCCGTGTCGGTGACGGCGACGACGACCGGGGCGGCCGCCCCGGCGAGGACCTCTTCGGCCAGATCCCGCTGCTGGTGACACCAGCGCTCCCGTTCCCGGCTCTCCTGGAAGAAACGCTCGGAGGTGACACGGTGCCCGGCCTGCGCCAGCCGACGGCCCTCGCTGACGAGCCACCGGGCTTCGTCGTAGCTGCGGTCTGCGGCCTGACGTAGCCGGGCCGCGCTGTCCCGGCGGCGATTCTCCTCGTGGTTCGTCCGCTGGAACTGGAAGTGCCCCCGGTAGCGGCGTCGTTCGAACGCATCCCGATCCGCGGCCCACCTGGCGGCGTCCCACTCGGCGGTACGTGGACGCGGAGGTTGTTCTGCGGCTCCTGGCGGATGCGCCGCCCCGTCATGCGTCCGGGTCGCAGGTCCGTCCTCTGGAGCCTGGGGCGGCGACGGCGGGACGAGGGTGGGCGCGGTCTGCGGTGCCAGACCGCTCCTCGCCGTGGCCTCACCGACCGGCGTCTGCGTGGTGGCGGCGACCGGGTAGCTCTGCGCCGGGATGCCGCCAAGAGGGGAGGCGACCCCGGGATTGTTCGGCGTGGTCCCTCCGACCACCGGCGGGGCGGTTGTCGTGGCACTCGGATGCTGCGCGGTCACCCCGGCACCCGCTGCCTGTTCGACGACGTTGCCGGGGCCCGCCGACAGCGGGACTGTGGGCGCCGGAGGCGCTTCCGGCATGACCGAGGAGAGCGTCGGATCGAGTGGGGCGGCCGACGCGTCGACATGTGACGTCGGGGACAGCGCGGGCCCGGTGGCGTCGGGCCCAGGTGTGAGCTGGGGACCGTTCCGCGCTTCCGCGAGCGCGGGCTCGGCTGCCGGCGCGGCCACGGGAGTGGTGGAAACGATCTCCGCAGGCGCAGCCGGCAGCCCGGAGGAAGCCGCGCCCTGCTCAGGAAGCCGCACTCCGGGCTCGAAGGCACCCGGCCCGGGTGTCGCGCGCGTTTCGGGTGCCGGCGTGAGTTCCGCGGCCGGCGGGGCGACGTCGACGGGTGGGCCGGGTCGGGTTGCCGCCGCCTCCGGCGTCGCCAGCGGGTGCCGGGGCACATCCAGGTTTGCCGCCGGGCCTGCCGTGCCGGTCGAGGTCTGTCCCGCAGCCCCGCTGTCCATCGCAGTCAGCGACATGCCGGCCAGGGCGCTCATCTGGCCGTCGAGCCGGGCCTGCAGCGCGGCGTCGGCCTGGGCGGTGGCGGAGCCACGGGCACCGGACACGGCCGCCCGGGCCGCATCCTCCACGGAGGTGAGTCCCTGGCCGGTGGCGAGGCTCGCGGCCTGCTCGGCCATCACCTCGCCGGTCATCTCGCGGCCCAGGTGCTCCCCGATGCGGGCGCCCCGCCCGGTGGCGTGGCGCCCGAGGCCAGCCAGCGGCGCCACCGCTCCGCCGGCCAGGCCGCCGACCGCCGTCGTGCCCAGCTCCGTCATGTCCAACCCGTGCCGTCGGCCGGTCGAGTTCTGGTACGCCTGGGTGGCGAGGTTGATGCCGCTCTCCTCGGCCGCCTCGGACGCCCCGCTCAGCGCCGCACGCCGAGCGAGGCCCCGCACGCCGCCCTTGGTGACCTCCTTCGCCGCCCGCTCGCCGGCCTCCTTGAGCCCCTGCTTGAGGGACTTGCGGGCCAGTTGCGCCATCAGCCGCTTGAAGATCTGCTGCACGATCAGCCGGGTGGCGGTGATCGCCGCCCCGGCGGCGGGCGAGGCCGCGCCGGCGGTGAGCACCGTGGCGACCGCCAGCGACAGCAGCTCGATCACCAGGATGCCCAGCTCGATCCAGACCTCGAGCTTGGCGCCCTCGATGTCGCAGCCGCACTCCTCCACCAGCCGGCCCAGCTCGGTGCTGACGGCGAGCAGCACGGGCAGCGGTGCCTCGTCGCCCTCCGCGACCCGGCGCCAGGCGGTGTCGAAGGCGGCGGCGACCGCCCCGACGCCGCCGTACCCGCCGCGCACCTCGGCAGCGGCCGTGACGGCGTCGGCGTGCGGCCCGGCGAGCGCGGCGGCCACCGCGTACCACTGGTCGGCCAGCTCCCAGACCGCCCGCTCGTTCCCCTCCGGCCACTCGACGCCGATCACCCAGTCGAGGGCCTCGTAGACCCAGCCCGGCAGGTCCCAGGGCGAGTAGTCGAGCGGGTGCGGGATGGGGCTCGGCAACAGACTCATCCGGGTCTCCTCCGCGGATCAGCGCTGCTGGTGCCGGTCGCCGGCGCGGTCGAGCCGGCCGGCGCTCGACGCGTCCGTGCGGAGGTTGGCGTCGACGGACCGGACCACGTCGGCGCCGAGGCCCTCCAGGTGCCGCCCCACGCCCTCCCACACGCGCAGCACCAGCTCCTCGAAGCCCCGGTACTTCTGCTCGAAGGCCGCGCCGATGTCGTCCTTGCCCCACGGCCGGGATGCGCTCGCCGCCGCGATGGCCCCGCCCACCTCACGGCGCCGTGCGCCGACGGCCTCGCCGGCGAGCGAGAGGTCGGTGCCGCCGCGCCGGGCACGCTGCGGGTCGAGCCAGAGCTGCCCGTCCATCATTCGCCCCGGCGCAGCGCCGAGTCCGCCCGGCCCAGCAACGACCCGAAATCACCCGTACGCAGGAAGTCGACCGCTCCGGAGCCGGCGGGCAGGTAGCCGGCCACCAGTTCCTGGGTGGCGGAGGCGGCGGTCGCACCGGCCCGGTGGATCGTGGTGGTGATCTTCCGGCTCAACGCCTTCGCGTCCCGGTCGTGGTAGACGGAGGCGTGCAGCTCCACCGAGATCAGGTCGCCCCGGGCCCCGACGGTCGCGGTCACCTGACCGTCGTCGGAGCGCTCCGTCACCCGCAGCTCGGCGAGCCGGGCCCGCAGCTCGTCCAAACCGGACCGAAGTCGCCGGTAGTCCCCGTACACCTCGTCGAACCGCGCTCGTAGTGCGCGATTGGCGTCCCGGTCCACGCTCTCGCCCAACGCCACCCTCCCCGGTCACCGTCGGTAGGGCGAACCATACCGGCCGCCACGATTCCGTGGGGTCCGGTAGTTTCGAGCCCGTGATCGATCGCCAGCAGGCCGAGCAACTCGCCGCCGTGTGGGCCCGCCGCGAGTCACAGCGCCTGGGACTCGAGTGCCGCCCGACGGTCGACGAGTTCGACCTCGGTTACGTGATCACGTCCACTGTGTCCATCGACGCGAGGCCGGTGCCGGGCGAGCTGCCGACGACCGTGGTGGACAAGCAGACCGGCGAGGTGACCACCTGGCCGCGCGTGCCGGTGGAGATCGTCGAGCAGATGTACCGCACGAGCCGGGCGGAGGGTCCCGGCGCGCCGCGCACGGTCGATCCGGCGAGCCAACTGCTCCGCGAGATCCGCCGGCTGCCGACCCCCGGCACGGCGGCACACCTGACCGTCGAGGGCCGGCTGTTCCGCGCTCAGGGGGCCAAGGGCGACGTCGAGCTGCACCACCACCCGTTGGTCCGCGCCTACCTGGATGAGCTGCCCGCCGGCCACCTGGCCCGCGGCGGCGACCGGCACGCCGAGCTGATCGTCGTCTCGGACGCCCTGCACGACTTCGACCACCGCCGCGCCGCCGAGGGCATCGCCCCACTGGGCATGGCCGACGCGGAGACGCTGCTGGGCGCCGCCCGGTTCGAGGTCTTCCGGGTGCGCGAGCCGGGCGACCCGTACGGCGGCAGGGCCGAGCGCGCCTGCGACTCGTGTCTCAACTTCCTGGTGCACTTCAACGTGTTGCCCTGGTCCGAGCTGGCCTTCACCGCCGAATGGCATCCGGAGCCACAGCGCCCGCATCATCCGGACCGCTTTCCACCCGCGGTCGCGGACGCGTTGATGGAGGCCGGCTGGGAGGACAGCGAGTTCAATTCGGCCCTGGCCGCTGGGGCCATCCGCGAGACCTGTGAGGTCACCGGCCAGCGGCACGGCCACGAGCCGTTCCCGGCGGCGGAGCGGGCGCTGACCGCCTTCCCCGCCGTCGTGAGCAGTCGCCGGGGCCCCGGCGAGGAGGTGTGGATCAGTCGGTTCACGACCAATCCACTCCGGAGCGCGCACTCGGCCGACACGCTGGCCGATTTCGCCGCCGTCCTCGGGGTGCGGCTCTTCCCCATGGGGTCCGAGCATGGTGACAGCATCCTCGCTGTCGACGAGCGAAGTCGGGTGTTCGCGTTGGACCAGGCCGGCGAGTGGTTCCTCGGCGCGGACGTCGACGCCGCGCTGACCACTCTGCTGCTCGGCCGCGCCCCGGCCCGCGTCCGCGACGACGGCACCTGGTGAGCTACAACGTCACGCCGGTCAGCACCATGACGCGCGGGTCGGTGTAGTCCTCCATCGCGCTGCGCAGTCCCTCGCGCCCGACGCCGCTGCCCTTGACCCCGCCGTACGGCATCTGGTCGGCCCGGTACGACGGCACGTCGCCGACGATGACCCCGCCGACCTCCAGGGCGCGGTGCGCGGCGAAGGCGACATCCAGGCGATGGGTGAAGACGCCCGCCTGGAGCCCGTACGCCGAGTCGTTGACGGCGGCGAACGCGGCCCGGTCGTGCTCGACGCGGGCGACCACCAGCACCGGCCCGAAGACCTCCTCGGCGCTGACCCTGGCGTCCGCCGGCACCCCGGTGAGCACCGTCGGCGGGTAGGTGGCGCCCTCGCGCCGGCCGCCCACCTCGATGGCGGCGCCGGCCGTGACCGCCTCGTCCACCCACGCCTCGACGCGGCGGGCGGCCTCCTCGGACACCAGCGGGCCCACGTCGGTCAGCTCGTCGGACGGGTCGCCCGTGCGCAGCTCCTGCACGGCCGCGACCAGCCGGGGCAGGAACGCGTCGTAGAGCCATTCGTGCACGTAGACCCGCTGCACGGCGATGCACGACTGCCCGGCCTGGTAGTTGGAGAACGTCGCTATGCGGTGCGCGGCGAAGGTCAGGTCCTCGTCGGTGTTCCAGTCCTC
Organism: Micromonospora sp. NPDC023814; assembly: GCF_040639595.1. NCBI lineage: Bacteria > Bacillati > Actinomycetota > Actinomycetes > Micromonosporales > Micromonosporaceae > Micromonospora > Micromonospora sp. NPDC023814. The sequence continues at coordinate 191,899 of NZ_JBFAAF010000001.1, read as the reverse complement.
GCAGATCACGGCGGCGGCGTTGCCGCCCAGCTCCAGGGTGACGTGCTTGTCGGGCACGGACCGGCGGATCGCCGCGCCGACCGGCCCGGAGCCGGTGAACGACACCACCGGCAGCCGGGGGTCGGCGACCAGCTCGGCGGCGCGCTCGTTGGGCAGCGGCAGCACCGAGAACATGCCCTCCGGCAGGTCGGTCTCGGCGAGCAGCTCGCCCAGCAGCAGCGCGGACAGCGGGGTGGCGGGGGCGGGCTTGACGACGATCGGGGCGCCGACCGCGATCGCCGGGGCGACCTTGTGCGCGACGAGGTTGAGCGGGAAGTTGAACGGCGCGATGCCGAGCACCGGCCCCTTCGGCACCCGCCGGACCAGGGCGATCCGCCCGGTGGCGGCGGAGTCGGTGTCGAGGCGTTGCAGCTCGCCGGAGAACCGTCGGGCCTCCTCGGCCGCCCAGCGGAAGGTGGAGACCGCCCGGCCCACCTCGGCCCGCGCCCACTTGAGCGGCTTGCCGTTCTCGGCGGTGATGAGCCGCGCGATCTCCTCGGCCCGCTCGGCGAGCCGCCGGGACACGTGGTCCAGGGCCGCCGCGCGGGCGTGCGCGGGCAAGGCCGCGGCCGTCTCGGCCACCCCGGCGGCTGCCGCGACGGCCGCTTCGACCTGGGCGGCGGTGGCGAGGGTGGTACGACCGACGGTGCGCCCGTCGTAAGGGTGGTGGACGGTCAGCTCGCCCTCGCCGTGGGCGGGGCGGGAGGCGACATAGAAGGCTGCGGACTCCACGTGGAGCAGCGTAGACGACCGACCCTTCCACTGAAACAGTCGCGTCAACCCTTGTCTGCCGCGAATTCAGTGGCCAAGATGGCAGTCAGATTGCGATAACCGCCGCAGACCGCCCCCTCTCGGAGTGAGCCCGTCATGAGTGACCAGCAGCAGCTGCGCAACTTCGTCAACGGCGACTACGTCGAGCCGACCGACGGCGGCTACGCCGACCTGGTCGACCCGTGCACCGGAGAGGTCTTCGCACAGGCCCCGGTGTCCGGGCCCGGGGACGTGGGCACGGCGATGCGGGCTGCCTCCGACGCCTTCGAGACCTGGCGGGACACGACCCCGGCCGAGCGGCAGAAGGCGCTGCTCCGGCTCGCCGACGCGGTCGAGGCCCGCGCCGCCGAGCTGGTCGACGCCGAGGTACGCAACACCGGCAAGCCGCGTCAGCTCACCGCCGAGGAGGAGTTGCCGCCGGCGGTCGACCAGTTCCGCTTCTTCGCCGGGGCGGCCCGGATGCTGGAGGGGCGCTCGGCCGGCGAGTACATGGCGGGCCACACGTCGTACGTGCGGCGCGAGCCGATCGGCGTCTGCGCGCAGGTCACCCCGTGGAACTACCCGCTGATGATGGCGGTCTGGAAGATCGCCCCGGCCCTGGCGGCCGGCAACACGGTGGTGCTCAAGCCGTCGGACACCACGCCGGTGTCGACGCTGCTGCTGGCCGAGATCGCGTCGGAGTTCTTCCCGCCGGGGGTGTTCAACGTGGTCTGCGGCGACCGGGACACCGGTCGTACGCTCGTGTCGCACCCGACCCCGCAGCTCGTGTCGATCACCGGCTCGACCCGCGCGGGCATGGAGGTCGCCTCCGCCGCGGCCCCCGACCTCAAGCGGACCCACCTGGAGCTGGGCGGCAAGGCCCCGGTGGTGGTCTTCGACGACGCGGACGTGGCGGCGGCGGCCGAGGCGATCGCGGTCGGCGGCTACTTCAACGCCGGGCAGGACTGCACGGCGGCGACGCGGGTGCTCGCCGGCCCCGGCGTCCACGACGACTTCGTGGCGGCGCTGGCCGAGCAGGCCCGCAACACGAAGACCGGCGCGCCGGACGACGCGGACGTGCTCTACGGCCCGCTCAACAACGCCAACCAGCTCTCCCGGGTCAGCGGCTTCGTCGACCGGCTCCCCGACCACGCCGACCTCCGGACCGGCGGCTCGCGCCTCGGCGAGCGCGGCTACTTCTACGCCCCGACCGTCGTCAGTGGGCTGCGCCAGTCCGACGAGATCATCCAGGACGAGGTGTTCGGGCCCGTCATCACCGTGCAGCGGTTCTCCGACGAGGACGAGGCCGTACGCTGGGCCAACGGCGTCGACTACGGCCTGTCGGCCTCGGTCTGGACGAAGGACCACGGCCGGGCGATGCGGATGACCCGGCGGCTCGACTTCGGCTGCGTCTGGGTGAACACACACATCCCGTTCGTCTCCGAGATGCCGCACGGCGGCTTCAAGCACTCCGGCCACGGCAAGGACCTCTCGGTCTACAGCCTGGAGGACTACACCCGGATCAAGCACGTCATGCACAACATCGAGGGCTGAGCGCGATGGCCTCCTCGGACGAACTGCACAAGCGGCGCGGCGCGGCTGTGGCCCGTGGCGTCGGCAGCACCATCGCGTCCTACGTGGACCACGCGTCGGGCGGCACCATCGTCGACGTCGACGGCCGGGAGTGGATCGACTTCGCGGCCGGCATCGCCGTCACCAACGTCGGCAACTCCGCGCCGCGCGTGGTCGAGGCGGTACGGGCGCAGGTCGAGCGCTTCACGCACACCTGCTTCATGGTCGCCCCCTACGAGTCGTACGTGGCGGTCTGCGAGCAGCTCAACGCGCTCACCCCGGGCACGTTCGACAAGCGGTCCGCGCTGTTCAACTCGGGTGCCGAGGCGGTGGAGAACGCCGTGAAGATCGCCCGGCATGCCACCGGGCGGCCGGCGGTGGTGGTGTTCGACCACGCGTACCACGGCCGGACCAACCTGACCATGGCGCTGACCGCGAAGAACATGCCGTACAAGCACCGGTTCGGGCCGTTCGCCGGGGAGGTCTACCGGGTGCCGATGTCGTACCCGCTGCGCGACGGCGGGCTGGACGGGTCGACCGCCGCGGCCCGCGCGATCGAGACGATCGAGAAGCAGGTCGGCGCGGAGAACGTCGCCGCGCTGCTGATCGAGCCGATCCAGGGCGAGGGCGGGTTCGTCGTACCGGCGCCGGGGTTCCTGCCGGCGCTGCGGGAGTGGGCGACGGCGGCCGGGGTGGTGTTCGTGGCCGACGAGATCCAGACCGGGTTCTGCCGCACCGGCGACTGGTTCGCCTGCGAGCACGAGGGTGTGGAGCCGGACCTGGTCACCCTGGCCAAGGGCATCGCCGGCGGCCTGCCGCTGGCCGCGGTCACCGGCCGGGCCGACCTGATGGACGCGGTCCACGTCGGCGGGCTCGGCGGCACGTACGGCGGGAATCCGATCGCCTGCGCGGCGGCGCTCGCGTCGATCGCGACCATGCACGAACTGGACCTGGCGGGGGCGGCCCGCCGGATCGGCGCGGCGATGACGGCGCGCCTGCGCGCCGTGGCGGACCGCGATCCCGGCGTCGCCGAGGTACGTGGCCGGGGCGCGATGCTCGCCGTGGAGATCGTCCGGCCCGGCACCCTGACGCCCGACCCGGTCGCCGCGGCGGCGGTCTCGGCGGCGTGTCACGCCGCCGGCCTGCTCACCCTGACCTGCGGCACGTACGGCAACGTGCTGCGCTTCCTGCCGCCGCTGGTGATCTCCGACGCCGAGCTGCGTCGAGGGCTGGACATCCTGGACGAGGCCTTCGGCACGTAGCGGCGCGGGTGCGGGGCGGCACCACACCCACCCCTATCTTTGTTTCCCCCGAGTAACCAAACATCGATCGATCTACACATCGCGCCGCGGACGATCTACGCTCTTGCTCACTTTGATCAATTGCGATCGATGGCGGGACCCGCCGTCAGGAGCGAGAGGAACACCCGAGGGATGACACTTCCCCACCTTGCCGCGCGCCGCTGGCGTCTCGGCGTGATGACCGCCGCCGTCGCCACCGCCGTGGCGTTCGGCGCACCCGCGACGGCCGCCCCCGCCGAGGGGCAGATCCTCCTGGCAGGCGGCCCCACCGCCGTCGACGAGTCGTACATCGTCGTGTTCAAGGACGCCACCGTGGGGCGGACCGACGTCACGAAGAGGGCGCGCGACCTCGCCGGCCGGCACGGCGGCGCGGTCAACCGGACGTACCAGAACGCGCTGCGCGGGTTCGAGGCCCGGATGTCCGAGGCCGAGGCCAAGCGGCTCGCCGCCGACCCGTCGATCAGCTACGTCCAGCAGAACCACACCGTGCGGATCAGCGGTACGCAGAGCCCCACGCCGTCCTGGGGCCTGGACCGGCTCGACCAGCGCGCGCTGCCGCTGAACAACTCGTACACCTACCCGAACACCGGCTCGGGCGTGAAGGCGTACATCATCGACACCGGCATCCGGTTCGGCCACGGCGACTTCGGCGGCCGGGCCGTCACCGGGTTCGACTCGATCGACGGCGGCAGCGCCGACGACTGCAACGGGCACGGGACCCACGTGGCCGGCACGGTCGGCGGCAGCGCCTACGGCGTGGCCAAGGGCGTCACCCTCGTCGGCGTCCGGGTGCTCGACTGCCAGGGCAGCGGCACCGACGCCGGCGTCATCCAGGGCGTCGACTGGGTGACCGGCGACCACGCCGCCGGCCAGCTCGCGGTGGCCAACATGAGCCTCGGCGGCGGCTTCAGCCAGGCCCTCAACGACGCGGTGGCCCGCTCCATCGCCGACGGCGTCAGCTACGGCCTCGCGGCCGGGAACGACTACGGGGCCGACGCCTGCGACAGCTCGCCGGCCAGCACCCCCGCCGGGATCACCGTCGGCTCGACCACCAACACCGACGCCCGCTCGTCGTTCTCCAACATCGGCACCTGCCTGGACATCTTCGCCCCCGGCAGCTCGATCACCTCGGCCTGGCACACCAGCAACACCGCCACGAACACCATCAGCGGCACCTCGATGGCGACCCCGCACGTGGTCGGCGCCGCCGCGCTCGTGCTCGCCGCCAACCCGTCGTTCACCCCGCAGCAGGTACGCGACAAGCTCGTCGCCGACGCCACCAGCAACGTGGTGACCAGCCCCGGCACCGGCTCGCCCAACAAGCTGCTCAACCTCGGCGACGGCGGCACCACGCCCCCGCCGACCACCGGCTGCACCCAGACCAACGGCACCGACGTGACGATCCGGGACAACGCCACGGTGGAGAGCACCATCACCATCGCGGGCTGCACGGGCAACGCCAGCGCCACCAGCACGGTCGCGGTGAACCTGGTGCACACCTACATCGGTGACCTCGTCGTCAGCCTCGTCGCCCCGGATGGCAGCGCCTACACCCTGCACAACCGCAGCGGCGGCTCCGCCGACAACATCAAGCAGACCTACACCGTCAACCTGTCCGCCGAGGTCGCCAACGGCACCTGGAAGCTGCGCGTCCAGGACGCCGGTGCCGGCGACACCGGTTACCTGAACAGCTGGACGCTCAACCTGGGCGGCTCCGGCACGCAGCAGTGCACCGGCACCAACGGCACCAACGTGACCGTCGGTGACAACGCGACGGTCACCAGCACCGTCGCGATCAGCGGCTGCACCGGCACCGCCTCGTCCAGCAGCAAGGTCGCGGTGCAGATCGTGCACACCTACATCGGGGACCTGGTCGTCAGCCTCGTCGCTCCCGACGGCAGCGCCTACACCCTGCACAACCGCAGCGGCAGCTCCGCCGACAACATCAACCAGACCTACACGGTCAACCTCTCCGCGGAGACCCGTAACGGCAACTGGACCCTGCGCGTCCAGGACGCCGCCTCCGGCGACACCGGCTACATCGACACCTGGACGCTGACCCTCTAGGTCTCCGGAACGGACGGCCCCGGCGGGCCGCCACCGTCGCAGGGCCCCTCGCCGTCGCGGCGAGGGGCCCTGCACCGTCACGGCGAGGCGACTTCGTCCCTCCCGTCGCCCGTGCTTCCCGTACGCCGCCTGGTACGGACCGGGAGCGCCGCACCGTTCACGGGTCACACACCGGCGTCCCCGACTGGGCCACACCGCAGCGCTTGACCTGAAGTCGGGTTGAACTCCTAGCGTCGTGGTCACCGGACGAAGGAGGATTCCGTGACGTATCTGGTGACCGGCGCGACCGGCAGGGTGGGTCGGCACGTGGTGTCCGAGCTACTGGCCCGTGGGGTGCCGGTGAGGGCCCTCACCAGGGAACCCGCCCGGGCCGTCGGCCTGCCGCCCGAGGTGGAGGTGGTGGCTGGCGACCTGACCGATCCGGCCACCCTTCCGGCGGCCCTGGACGGCGTCGTCGGCGTACACCTGCTCACCACCGGCGGCGACGACTACGCCACGCTGCGCACGGGCCCGGAGATCGTTGAGCTGGCGGAGAAGGCCGGCGTCCGGCGGATCGCCGTGCTGTGGAACGGCAAGCCCGGCCCGGTGGAGGACGCCGTCCGCGCCGGCGGTGCGGAGTGGACGATGCTCCAGGCGGTCGACTTCATGAGCAACACCCTCGGCTGGGCGGAGTCGATCCGCGCCGCAGGCGAGGTGCGGGAGCCCTTCGGCGACGTCCGGGCCGCGGTCGTCGACGAGGCCGACGTGGGCGCGGTCGCGGCGGAGGTGCTCACCGGCGAGGGGCACGCCGGGCAGGTCTACACGCTCACCGGCCCGGAGGCGCTCACCCCGAGGCAGCGGCTCGCCACCATCGCCGCCGCGATCGGCCGCGAGCTGCGCTTCGTCGAGCTGACCGAGCAGCAGGCCCGCGACCGGTGGCGGCAGGCGGGCTACGACGACGAGTTGGTCGACCTGCTCGCGTCCTGGCAGGGCAACCCGCCCCCGACGGCGTACACGGTCACCGGCACCGTCGAGCGACTCCTCGGCCGCCCACCCCACACCTTCGCCACCTGGGCCCACACCCAGGCCGCCGCCTTCCGCTGACCCTCCCCCGCGCCAGGTCGGCCCACAGCACCAGGGCGCCCCCGCCCGCCCGCCTCGCCTACCCGGGTCGGTCGACAGGCGGGCGGTCAGGCGATCTGCCGCAGATCGTTGCCGTAGTCGAAGATGATGCGGAGCCGAGCGCCCAGCGCTGCGGCGTAGCGGCTCAGCGTGGCGACCTCGTTGACATCGAGGTCACCGTTCTCAATCTGACTGACCCGTCCCGGGGTGACACCCATCAGTTCGGCCACCTGGCGCTGGGTCAGCCCCAGTCGCTTACGCTCCTCAGCCAGGTGGAACGCACTCACCCACGCTTCGGTACGCCCGCTCCCTCTCGTGCTCCGTCTCGTCGTCACGAAGCTCATCACGGACGTCTTCCCAGTCGTAGAACTCGGTCACGGCTCCCCCCTTCGCCTGCTCTCATGGTCGAGCCAAGCCTTGTAAGCGACCTCCGCCAGCGGAATGTTGTCGTGGTACCAGCGCGTCCAGTTGTGCGCCTTGTTACCTGCCACGAGCAGGACGGCCTGGGACCAGGGATCGAAGACGAACAGCACCCGAACCGCGACGTCCCGTCCCGACATTCACCCTGGCGCCCGAGCGAGGTGATCTCCGATCAGCGGGAGTCGAGGAGGGGTTGGGTCGGGGTCCAGGGCGGGTGGCCGGCGGCGTCGCGGCGGCGGCGGGCGATGGCCGACAGCGCCTCGAGCACCACGCGGTTGCCCAGGTACGCGGTGATGTCGGCGTGGTCGTACGGCGGGGCGACCTCGACCACGTCGACGCCGACGACCGGCAGCTCATAGCAGCAGCGCCGCACCGCGTCGAGCAGTTGCCGGGAGGTCAGCCCGCCGGGCTCCGGGGTGCCCGTGCCGGGTGCCATGCCCGGATCGACCACGTCCACGTCGACGGAGAGGAAGACTCCCTCGCACTCGTCGGTGGCGATGGTGAACGCCTCGGTCAGGCAGTCGTCCAGGCCCCGGGCGACCAGCTCGGTCATCTCGTACGACCGCATCCGCTGCTCGGCCATCCACGACAGGACTGAGGGGCCGGGCCAGTAGCCGCGCAGGCCGATCTGGAGGAACCGGTCGCCGCGTACGGCGCCGGACTCGATGAGCCGGCGCATCGGCTGGCCGTGCCCGTGCAGGCTGCCGAACTCGATGTCCCCGGTGTCGGCGTGCGCGTCGAAGTGCACCAGCGACACCCGGCCCAGCCCGTAGTGGCGGGCGACGCCGGTCGCGTCGGGCAGCGCGATGGAGTGGTCGCCGCCGAGCACGACGGGGATCGCGCCAGCCCGCGCCACCGCGAAGACCGCCGACTCCAGGGCGGCCAGGGAGCGCTCGATGTCGCCGGAGAACATCTCGACGTCGCCGGCGTCGTACACCCGCAGGTCGCGCAGCGCGTCGACGCGCAGCGCGAGGGACGGGCGGGAGCCGTCGTGCGGCAGGTAGCAGGCCTGCCGGATGGCGGACGGGCCGAACCGGGTGCCCGGCCGGTGCGAGGTGCCGCCGTCGAAGGGCGCGCCGACGATCACGACGTCGGCGTCGACGAAGGACGACGGGTCGTCGAGGGTGCAGCGGTCGACGCCGAGGAAGGTGACGTCGGGGCCGAACATCGGGCCGTAGCGGGTCATCGCTCCTGCATCCCCCAGGGTGAGCCGTAGCCGGTGAGCAGATCGAGGAAGGGGCGCGGGGGCAGCGCCTCCGGGCCGATCACCCCCGACCCGGACCACGCGCCGGTGGCGAGCAGTTCCAGGGCGACGACGGGGTTCACGGCGGTCTGCCAGACGACGGCCTGGTGGCCGTACTCCGTCATGGACCACTCGTTGTCGACCACGTGGTAGAGGTAGACCTCGCGCGGCCGGCCGTCACGCGCCGTGCCCCGCACCCAGGTGCCGGCGCAGGTCTTGCCGCGCATCCGGTCGCCCAGGGTCGCCGGGTCGGGCAGGCAGGCCGCCACGACGTCGCGGGGCGCGACCGTCACGCCGCTCACCCGCACCGGAGACGCCGCGTCGAGGCCGAGCTTGTGCAGGGTCCTGAGGACCTCGATGAACTCGTTGCCGAGGCCGTACTTGAAGGTGACCCGCTTCGCCGCGACCCAGCGCGGGATCAGCAGCACCTCCTCGTGCTCGACGTTGACGCACTCGACCGGGCCGATGCCCTCGGGGAAGTCGAACACCTCCGGCTCCGAGAACGGCGGGGTGGTGTACCAGCCGCGGCCGGCCTCCCAGATAACCGGCGGGTTGAGGCACTCCTCGATGGTGGTCCAGATGGAGAACGACGGCGCGAAGTCGTAGCCGTCGACGGTGAGGTTGCCGCCGTCGCGTACCCCGATCTCGTCGATCTCGGCGAACAGCTCGTCGGCGGCGTAGCGGGCGAAGACGTCCGACAGTCCCGGCTCGACGCCGATGCCACACAGCGCCAGCCGGCCGGCGGCCGACCAGCGGTCGGCGGCGGCGAACTGGTCGTCGCCGAGCTTGACCCCGGTCTCGGCGTACGGCCGGTCGGGGTGCGGCCGGGACAGCGACATGGCCATGTCGAGGTAGTCCGCGCCGGCCGCGAACGCCCCGTCGAAGATCGGCATGACGAAGCGTGGGTCGACCGCGTTGAGCACGTGGGTGATCCGGTGCTCGCGGCACAGCGCGGCGACCGCGTCCGCCGAGGAGGCGTCGACGGCGGCGGGAACGAACCGGTCGCCGTGGCCGGCCACGGCCCGCGCCGCGCGGGCGGGGTCGCGGTCGGCGACGACCATGGTCTCGAAGAAGGAGCGGCGGGCGGCGATGGCGACGGCGGCGGAGCCGACCCCACCGGCGCCGACGAGCAGGATCCGCATCAGGAATCAAACCCCAAACCAAGACGATCGAGCGTACGGAGCCAGAGGTTGCGCCGTCCCGCTCGCGCGTCGGCCCGGGCCAGGGACCAGCGGGTGAGGTGGATGCCGGTGGCCCGCAACGGCTCCGGCGGGAACGGCAGCGGCTTGCTGCGCACCAGGTCGAGCCGGGTCAGCGGGGTCTGCCCGCCGCCCAGCAGGTCGAGCACCACGCGGGCGCCGAACCGGGTGGCGCCGACGCCGAGGCCGGTGTAGCCGGCCGCGTACGCCAGCCGGCCGTCGTACGCGGTGCCGAAGAACGGGCAGAACCGGGTGCAGGTGTCGATGACGCCGCCCCAGCGGTGGCTGAAGCGCACGTCGCCGAGCTGCGGGAACGTGGCGAAGAAGTGCTGGGCGAGGGCGGTGAAGGTGGCCGGCCGTTGGGCCAGTTCGGGGGCCATCCGGTTGCCGTAGTGGTAGACGGCGTCGTAGCCGCCGAAGAGGATCCGCCCGTCGCCGGTGAGCCGGTAGTAGTGGAACTGGTTGCCGGTGTCGGCGAGCCCCTGCCGGTTACGCCAGCCGATCGATTCGCGTTGCGCGGCGGTCAGCGGCTCGGTCGTGAGCGCGTAGTCGTAGACCGGCACCAGCCAGGCCCGCAGCCGGCGCAGCAGCGGCGGGAACGCGTTGGTGGCGAGGACGACCCGCCGCGCGCGCACCGAGCCGGGGGCGCCGTGGCCGCCCGGCCCCGGGTCGTCGGCCCCGGGCGCACCGGACGGTCCACCTCGGGTGGTGGCGCGCAGCGCGGCCCCGTCGCGGCGCAGCCCGGTGGCCCGGGTGTGCTCGTGGATCCGCACGCCGAGGTCGAGGCAGGCGCGGCGCAGGCCCCAGGCCAGTTTCGCCGGGTCGAGCATCGCCACCCGGTCGCGGTCCCACAGCCCGCCGAGGTACGTCGGCGAGTCCACCTCGGCGCGTACCTCGTCGCGGTCGAGCAGCCGCACGTCGTGGCCGAACCGGCGGGCCAGGTCGACGTCGGCGGCCAGCCCGTCGAGCTGGTGGGGCTCGACCGCCACGGACAGCTCGCCGGTGCGCTCGAACTCGCAGTCGATCCCGTACGCGGCCACGGTGTCGGCGATGGCGTCCAGGTTGTCCCGGCCGAGCCGGTCCAGCACGCCGATCTCGTCGGGGAAGCGTTCGACGCCGTTGCCCAGGCCGTGGGTCAGCGAGGCGGCGCAGAACCCGCCGTTGCGCCCGGACGCCGCCCAGCCGCAGGTGCCCGCCTCCACCAGCAGCACGTCCCGGCCGGGGTCGTCCTGCTTGGCGAGCAGCGCCGCCCAGAGGCCGCTGTAGCCGCCGCCGACGACCAGCAGGTCGGTGTCGGTGCCGCCGTGCAGCGGCGGCAGCGGGTCGGGGCGTTCCGGACGGTCCAGCCAGTACGGCACGGGCGCCGCGTCGGCGAGCGCCCGGCCGGTGGGCGGGGGCGTCATGGCAGCCGCTTCGCCCGCCGGCCGCGCAGGGTGCTGGCGAGCACCAGCAGCAGCGCGACCACGAACATCGCCGTGCCGATGACGTTGACCTGCGGCGGGATGCCCCGCTGGGCGGCGCCCCAGACGTACATCGGGAACGTGACGGTGGTGCCGGCGTTGAAGTTCGTGACGATGAAGTCGTCGAACGACAGCGAGAACGCCAGCAGCGCGGCGGCCACGATGCCGGGCAGCACCAGCGGCAGGGTGATCCGCCGGAAGGTCTGCCACTCGCTGGCGTAGAGGTCCATCGCGGCCTCCTCCAGTCGGGAGTCCATCCCGGCCAGCCGCGCCTTGACGGTGACCACCACGAACGACACGCAGAACATGACGTGCGCGATGACGATGGTCCAGAAGCCCTGCGGCACCCCGGCGGAGACGAAGAGGGCGAGCAGCGAGGTGCCCATCACCAGCTCGGGGGTGGCCATCGGCAGGAAGATCAGCACGTTGATCCCGGACCGGCCGCGGAACCGGTGTCGCACCAGCGCGAACGCCATCAGGGTGCCGAGCACCGTGGCGACCACGGTGGCGATGAAGCCGATCTGGACGCTGCGCACCACCGCGTCGCACATGTCGGAGGTGGCACACGGGTTGCGCCAGTTGTCGAGGGTGAACTCGTGGAAGTCGTACGACAGGCGGCTGGACGGGCGGTTGAAGGACAGGGCGGCGACCACGGCGATCGGCAGGAAGAGGTAGCCGAGCACCAGCAGCGCCACGCCCATCACCCAGCGCTCGGCGAGCCAGCGACCGATGCGGTGTCCCACGGTCACAACACCTCCTCGGTGCCGGCCCGGCGCAGGTAGACGAAGACGACCGCGAGGATCGCCGCCATCAGCAGGAAGGACAGCGCCGCGCCCTGCGGGTAGTCCAGCCGGACCAGGAACGCCGAGTCGATGACGTTGCCGATCATGTACTCGTTGGGGGTGCCGAGCAGCTCGGCGTTGATGTAGTCGCCGCTGGCCGGGATGAAGAACAGCAGCGTGCCGGCGACCAGGCCCGGCATGGACAGCGGCAGCGTGACCCGGCGGAACACCCGCAGCGGGCTGGCGTAGAGGTCGCTCGCCGCCTCCAGCAGCCGGTGGTCCAGCCGCTCCAGGCTCGCGTACAGCGGCAGCACCAGGAAGGGCAGGAAGTTGTACGTGAGGCCGAGCACCACCGCGACCGGGGTGGCCAGCAGCCGGCCGTCGGGGGCGAGCAGGTGCACGTCGCGCAGCAGCCCGACGACCCAGCCGTTGTCGGACAGGATCGTCTTCCAGGCCAGCGTGCGCACCAGGAAGCTGGTGAACATCGGCGCGACCACGCAGACCAGCAGCAGGTTCTTCCACCGGCCGGCCTTCTGCGCGATCGCGTACGCCAGCGGGTAACCCATCAGCAGCGCCAGCACCAGCGCGATGCCGGCGTAGACGAAGGACCGGGTGAACTGCGGCCAGTACGCCGCGAGCGCGTCCGGGTAGTTGCCGACCGCCCAGGTCAGCGCGTACCCGGTGGCGAGCGAGCCGGCGGGGTCGTAGAGGCTGGCGGCGGCGAGCTGGAACAGCGGCACGGCGAAGAAGAGGAACAGCCATGCCGCGCCGGGCAGCAGGAGGAGGTACGGCAGGAACCGGTGCCGACCGGACCGGCGGGTGGGCGGGGGCGCCGCCGACCGCCCCGAACCGGGCATGTGCGCGAGGGCTGTCACGAGGAGGCACCCACCGGCTCGTCCAGGACCGGCGTGGTCCGATCGTGCTCGCCGGGCTCCCGGGGCAGCAGGAAGGCGTGCCGCGGGTCCCAGTGCGCCACCGCCTCGCTGCCCACCGCCAGCGGGCCGGTCACGCCGCTGTTGGCCACGAAGACCGACAGCTCGCTGCCCCAGCCGGTGCGCAGCAGGTACTGGGTGCTGACCCCGACGTAGGAGGCGTCGGTGACCACCCCGGTGACGTGCTGGTGCCCGGCGGGGACCTGGTCGACTCCGTCGACCAGGTGCAGCTTCTCCGGGCGTACGCCCAGGTGGACCGGCCCCCGGTCGACCCGGGCCCGGCCGGCGGGCACCGAGAAGCGGTTGCCGTGCGCCGAGACCGCCACCTCGCCGCCGCCCGGGCCGGCGGCCTCGCCGGCGAGCAGGTTGGACTGGCCGAGGAAGTTCGCCACGAACGCGGTGGCGGGAAACTCGTAGATGTCGGCGGGTGCGCCGAGCTGCTCGATCTTCCCGGCGTTCATCACCGCGACCGTGTCGGCCATCGTCATGGCCTCCTCCTGGTCGTGGGTGACGTGCACGAACGTGATGCCGACCTCGGTCTGGATCCGCTTCAGCTCGATCTGCATCTGCCGGCGCAGCTTCAGGTCGAGCGCGCCCAGCGGCTCGTCGAGCAGCAGCACCTGCGGGCGGTTGACCAGGGCGCGGGCCAGGGCGACCCGCTGCTGCTGCCCGCCGGAGAGCTGGGCGGGACGGCGGTGGCCGTAGTCGTCGAGCTGCACCAGCGCGAGCATGCCCCTGACCTGGTCGTCGACCGAGCGGATGCCGCGCCGCCGCAGCCCGAAGGCCACGTTCTCGAAGACGTTCAGGTGGGGGAAGAGCGCGTAGCTCTGGAACACGGTGTTCACCGGCCGCTTGTACGGGCGCAGCCGGGCGATGTCCCGGTCGCCGAGCAGCACCTGCCCGCTGGTCGGCTCCTCCAGCCCGGCGATCATCCGCAGGGTGGTGGTCTTGCCGCAGCCGGACGCCCCGAGCAGGGCGAAGAACGAGCCCTGCGGGATGGTCAGGCTGAGGTCGTCCACGGCGGTGAAGATGCCGAACCGCTTGGTGAGGTTGGCCAGCCGCAGGTCGCCGGCCGGTGTCTCGCGCCCCACAGTCGCCGCGCCCATGCCGCTCACGCCCCGATGACCTGCTGGAACTTGCTCTCGTACTCGCGTTCCTGCTTCTCGTCCAGCGCCATGAAGACCTTGGACTTCGACAGCATGGTGTCGTCGGGGAAGATCAGCGGGTTGGCGGCCAGCTCGGGGTCGATCTTCTCCATCTCGGCCTTGGCGCCCTGGACCGGGCAGATGTAGTTCACGAACGCGGCGAGCTTCGCGGCGACCGCCGGGTCGTAGTAGTAGTTGACGATCTGCTCGGCGTTGCCCTTGTGGGTGGCCTTGTTCGGCACGAGGACGTTGTCCGACCAGAGCATCACGCCCGACTCGGGCACCACGAACTTGACCTTGTCGTCCTCGAAGCCGAGCTGGATGACGTCGCCGGACCAGCCGATGCACGCGGCGATGTCGCCCTTGGCGAGGTCCGGCGCGTAGTCGTTGCCGGTGAACCGGCGGATCTGGCCGGAGTCGACGGCCTTCTTGAGCTTGTTGAGCGCGTCGTCGAACTGTGGGGCGGTGAAGTTCGCCGGGTCGTGGCCGTTCGACTGGAGCAGCAGGCCCATGGTGTCGCGCATCTCGGACAGCGCCGTCACCTTGCCCTTGAGGTCGGGGCGGGTGAGCAGCTCGTCGACCGTCCGGATCTCCTTGGTCACCTTGCCGTTGTAGGCCAGCCCGGCCAGGCCGGACTGCCACGGGATGGCGAGCTGGTTCTCGGTGTCGAAGGACCGGTTGCGCAGCGACGGCAGCAGGTTGGCCTCGACGTTGGGCAGCTTCGACTTGTCGAGCTTCTGGATCCAGCCGAGGCGGATCATCCGCGCCGCCATCCAGTCGGTGAGGACCATGACGTCCCGGCCGGTGCCCTGGCAGCCCGCGAGCTGGTTCTGCACCTTGCCGAAGAACTCGTTGTTGTCGTTGACGTCCTCGGTGTAGGTGACCGCGATGCCGGTCTTGGCGACGAACGCGTCGAGGGTCGGCCGCTTGGACTCGTCCTTCTCGTCCACGTCCATGTACTGCGGCCAGTTGGAGAAGGCCAGCTTCTTCTCGGTGGCGGACAGGTCCTCGCTGACGCAGCCGGCCTCCGTCTGGGTGGCGGCCTTGGTGCCGCAGCCGGCGAGCGAGCCGCCCGCGGCCAGCAGCGCTGCGGAGCCGAGGGTGCCGGTCAGGAGTCCACGCCGGGTGAGGGGCCGAAAGGGAGTACGCATGTGACGACTCCTAGGGGTCATCGTCGGCGGCGGGACGGGGGTGGCACGCCGGCGGGAGGGTCAGGTGCGGCGGACGACTGATCCTGACATGAGGTGACCTTCCTTACAAGGGATTCCGTTGCCGGAATAGCTCTGCACGACGAAATACGCCAGACTGCCCGGGGGCACTAGGCTCAGCCCGGGCACGGACATGGGGAGCGGTCGATGACGAACCGGCAGCACGACAACGGCAACGGCGGACGCAGGGTCACCGTCCGCGAGGGTGCCAGCCACGTACTGCTCGACGACGTGGCGAAGCAGATCATCGAGCAGCTCCAGGAGGACGGTCGCCGGCCGTACGCGACCATCGGCAAGGCGGTCGGGCTGTCGGAGGCGGCGGTGCGCCAGCGGGTGCAGCGGCTGCTCGACGCCGGGGTGATGCAGATCGTCGCGGTGACCGACCCGCTCCAGCTCGGCTTCCCCCGCCAGGCCATGATCGGCCTGCGTACGAACGGCGACCTGGAGGCCGTGGCCGACCGCCTCGCCGAGCTGGACGAGGTCGACTACGTGGTGATCACGGCGGGCTCGTTCGACCTGCTGACCGAGGTGGTCTGCCGCAACGACGACCACCTGTTGGAGATCCTCCAGCGGCTGCGGTCGGTCGAGGGCGTGCTCTCCACCGAGGCGTTCGTCTACCTCAAGCTGCGCAAGCAGACGTACACCTGGGGCACCGCCTGATCATGCCGCTCGTCGCCGACCAACGTCAGGCGCCGGTCGGCCTCAGCCGGCACCCCCGCCGCGCCCGACCGAGGCGACGAACGCCCGCCAGGCGTCGGGCGCGAAGCTGAGGGTGCCACCGACGCGGTCCTTGCTGTCCCGCACCAGCACCCGGCCGGGCAGGTTGTCGGCCACCTCGACACAGTCGCCGCCGTTGTTGCTACTGCGGCTGGCGGTGCGCCAGCGGGCGTCGGTCATCTCAGCCCTGCCGCAGCCGACCGACAAAGGTGCGCCATGCCTCGGGTGAGAAGGCGAGGACGCCACCCGCACGATCCTTGCTGTCCCGCACCAGCACCCGACCCGGAAGGTTGTCGGCCACTTCCACACAGTTGCCGCCGTTGTTACTGCTGCGGGTGGCGGTGCGCCAGCGGGCGTCCGTCATGTCCATGTCGTCGCCACTTCCCTTATCAGCTCGATCGATTGGCGTCGCGGCAGCGCCTCGCCGGCTACGCTCTCCCATCTGCTGCCCAGGCTAGCAACATCAGCACTCTCGGTCACCACCTGACCGCAGATCTGACTGTCCACATAAGCCACCTCGGTGCCGCCGGGTAGGCGGATCAGAACGAACGGCCCGGCGAGCCCGGTGTGCCAGGGCACCTCGGCCGGAATCACTCGGATCTGCACGTGCTCGCGATCGGCGACCGTCAGCAGATGGGCCAATTGCTTAGCCATCACCGCCCGGTCACCGACCCGCCGGCGCAGCACCACCTCGTCAATCACCGCGACGAACTGCGGCGGGGCCTCCCGCGCCATGATCGCCTGCCGGGCCAGCCGTCCGGTTACGATCTCGTCCACCTCGGCCGCCGGGAGCAGGCCGCCGGTCGCCAGCACCGCGCGGGCGTACCCCTCGGTCTGGAGCAGGCCCGGCACCAGCAGCGGCTCGTACGACCGGATCGAGGTGGCGTCCTGTTCCAGCTCGGCCCAGGGGCGGAACCAGGGCAGGTCGCGGCGGCGGAACGGCTCGGGCCACAGCTCGGCGGCGTCGCGGTCGAGCACCTCGGCCACCGCCAGCCGGGTCCTGGGGTGCGGGATCCGGCCCGACGTGAGCCACCGGCCCGCCGTCTTCGGGTCGACGCGCACCTTCTCCGCGAGCGACTCGACGGTCTCCCCCTTGGCGGCCATCGCCACCCGCAGCGCCTCGTTGGCCATCGGATCCTCCCTCCACGCGGGTTCACGCTCCGGCGCACGATAGCCACGCTCAGTGCCGGCGTCCGCCGCCTACCGGCGTGTCGCGGTGGGATGTGTTTCGCGCACCTCAGGTGCGCCGCGAGCGCGGCCGAAGTGCCCCGAAGGTGTCCCGCAACGCGACGCCTCGACGCGGTCTCACCGCGATCCCGCTCGACGCGGTCTCACCGCGGCCCGCCCCGACGCGGTCTCACCGACGGGGCAGCTCGACAGCGCCCGTCCGGCGGGACCCATCGACCGTTCACGTCACGACCTCGCGATACGGATTCCGTCGTTCACGCTTTGGCTACTCGCTGATTCCGTTGCCATATCGGCCACACACCACCGATCCCACTTGCTTTTGGCCGCCGGGCTGTGGGATAACCGTGGGCAGAGCGGCCGGTGTCACCCCTGACCGGCCCGAGACCCGATGGGGCTGACATGGCCGACGCCACCGACCACCTCTGGATGCACTTCACCCGGATGGCGAGCTACTCCGCCGGCGAGGTGCCGACCATCGTGCGCGGCGAGGGCGCGTACGTCTGGGATGCCCAGGGCCGCCGCTACCTGGACGGCCTCGCGGGGCTCTTCGTCGTCAACGCCGGCCACGGGCGCACCGAGCTGGCCGAGGCCGCCGCCAAGCAGGCGGGCGAGCTGGCCTACTTCCCGCTCTGGTCGTACGCCCACCCGAAGGCCGTCGAGCTGGCCGAGCGGATCGCCACGCTCACCCCCGGAGACCTGAACCGGGTCTTCTTCACCACCGGCGGCTCCGAGGCGGTCGAGGCGGCGTGGAAGCTCGCCCGCGCCTACTTCAAGCGCACCGGCAGACCGAACAAGCACAAGGTGGTCAGCCGCTACATCGCCTACCACGGCACCTCGATGGGCGCGCTGTCGATCACCGGCCTGCCCGGCATCAAGAGCGACTTCGAGCCGCTTGTCCCCGGCGGCATCAAGGTGCCGAACACCAACTTCTACCGCGCCCCCGAGCACGGCGACTCCCCCGAGGCGTTCGGCCGCTGGGCCGCCGAGGAGATCGGCCGGGCCATCGAGCGGGAGGGGCCGGACACGGTCGCCGCCGTGTTCCTGGAGCCGGTGCAGAACTCCGGCGGCTGCTTCCCGCCGCCGCCCGGCTACTTCGAGCGGGTCCGGGAGATCTGCGACGCGTACGACGTGCTGCTCGTCTCCGACGAGGTGATCTGCTCCTGGGGCCGGCTCGGCGAGTACTTCGGCGCCGTCCGGTACGGCTACCAGCCCGACATCATCACCACCGCCAAGGGCATCACCTCCGGCTACGCCCCACTCGGCGCGATGATCGCCAGCGACCGGCTGATGGAGCCGTTCCTGACCGAGACCGGCATGTTCGCCCACGGCGTGACCTTCGGCGGCCACCCCGTCTCCTGCGCGGTGGCCCTGGCCAACCTGGAGGTCTTCGCCCGCGAGGACCTGGTCGGGCACGTACGGGCCAACGAGGCGGCCTTCCGCGCCACCCTGGAGAAGCTGCACGACCTGCCGATCGTCGGCGACGTGCGCGGCGACGGCTACTTCTACGGCATCGAACTGGTCAAGGACAAGACCACCCGGGCGACCTTCGACGAGGCCGAGTCCGAGCGGCTGCTGCGCGGCTTCCTCTCCACCGCGCTCTTCTCCGCCGGGCTCTACTGCCGCGCCGACGACCGGGGCGACCCCGTCGTGCAGCTCGCGCCGCCGCTGATCGCCGAGCAGCAGCAGTTCGACGAGATCGAGCAGATCCTGCGCGCCGTGCTCACCGAGGCGTGGGCGCGCCTGTAACCCCTCGTCCACCCGGCCGGGCCGGCCGCGCGCCCCGCGGCGCGTGGTCGACCCGGCCGTTTCCGCACCCGGAGCGGCCGATGCGCTACCAGGACCTGTCGTACTGGCTGTCCACCGTGGACGAGCCGCTGACCCCGCGCCCGCCGCTGACCGGCGACGCCGAGGCGGACGTGGTGATCGTCGGGGCCGGCTACACCGGGCTCTGGACGGCGTACTACCTCGCGGTCGCCGACCCGACGCTGCGGATCACCGTGCTGGAGGCACAGGTCGCCGGCTACGGCGCGTCCGGCCGCAACGGGGGCTGGTGCTCGGCGCTGTTCCCCACCTCGCTGCCCGCGCTGGCCCGCCGGCACGGGCGGGACGCCGCGATCGCCATGCAGCGCGCCATGCACGCCACCGTCGCCGAGGTCGGCCGGGTCGTCGCGGCCGAGGGCATCGACTGCGACTGGGCGTACGGCGGGACGGTGGTGCTCGCCCGCACCGGCCCCCAGCTCGACCGGGCGCGCGCGGCCGTCGCGGAGGCACGGGCGTACGGGCTCGGGCCGGAGGACCTGGCGCTGCTCGACGCCGACGAGGCCACCGCCCGCTGCGCCGCCGACGGGGTACGCGGCGGCACGTACACCCCGCACTGCGCGGCGGTGCACCCGGCCCGGCTGGTGCGCGGCCTGGCCCGGGCGGTGGAACGCCGAGGGGTGACGATCCACGAGGGCACGCGGGTGACCCGGATCCGGCCCGGTGCGGCGGTGACCCTGGCCGGCACGGTGCGCGCGCCGGTGGTGGTACGGGCCACCGAGGGCTACACGCCCGGCCTGCCGGGGCAGCGCCGCGCCGTCGCGCCGGTCTACTCGCTGATGGTCGCCACCGCGCCGCTGCCCGCCGCGACCTGGGCGCGGATCGGCCTCGCCGAGCGGGAGACCTTCTCCGACCACCGGCACGTCATCGTCTACGGCCAGCGCACCGCCGACGACCGACTCGCCTTCGGCGGCCGGGGCGCGCCCTACCACTTCGGTTCCCGGGTCTCCCCCGGCCACGACCGGGAGCCGGCGGTCTTCGCGGCACTGCGCCGTACGCTCGGCGAGCTGTTCCCGGTGCTCGGCCCGGACGTGCCGGTGACCCACACCTGGGGCGGCCCGCTCGGGGTGGCCCGGGACTGGGCGGCTTCGGTCGGTTTCGACCGGGCCGACGGGCTGGCCTGGGCCGGCGGCTACGTCGGCGACGGCGTGGGCACCAGCAACCTCGCCGGCCGTACCCTGGCCGACCTGATCCGGGGCGAGCGGACGGACCTGACCGCCCTGCCCTGGGTGAACCACCGCTCCCCGAAGTGGGAGCCGGAGCCGCTGCGCTGGCTGGCCGTGAACGCGGGCCTGCGGCTGATGTTCTCCGCCGACGCGGCGGAGAACCGCACGGACCGCCCCGCCCGCCGCGCCACCCTCCTCACCCGCCTCCTAGGCCACTAACCCACCCACCCCACCCCCGCCCGTTGATCATGATGTTGCCGCGACACGCCGAAGCGCGCGCCAACAACTTCATGATCAACGCGCGGGGTGGGTGGGAGCGGGGAGGGGGGTTAGTGGGTGGGGGGGATGACGCGGAGGTGGCCGCGGCGGCCCGTCTGGGGGGCCGTGTTGAGGGTCTCGTCGTTCTCGGGCGGGCGGGGGGCCACCGGGCGGGCGGCCTCGCGGACGGCCTCGGCGAGCGCGACCAGGTCGTCGGTGGTGGGCGGCGGGGGCTCGAACTCGCCCTCGTGCCGGACCACGTCCCAACCGCGCGGCGCGGTCAGGCTGCGGGCGTGCGGCTCGCAGAGGTCGTAGGTGTGCGGCTCGGCGAAGGCGGCCAGCGGTCCCACCACGGCTGTCGACTCGTTGTAGACATAGGTCAGCGTGGCGACCGCTTGCCGGGGGCAGCCGTTACGGGAGCAGCGCCGTGGTGACCTCACGGCGGCAGGGTATCTCCATTACCGGGTCCGGCGCACCGCTTCGCGTTGCGACACGCCCGTCACGGTGATCACAATTCGGCCCGGCGCGACCCGCGCCGCGCCACACCCGCCGCGCTGCCGCAGGCCAGGTCGGTGCGGGAGCTAACCTGTCCCTCATGACGAGCCCGGAACACCGCCGCCCCGGCCGGCGCGCCCACCGTGACCGGCACGGGCGCGGCCTGCGCGGGCGGCTGGTGCCGGCGACGGTGCCGCTGGCGCGGACGAAGGCGGAGATCTTCGACGACCTCGTGCTGGACACCGTCGAGACCCTGGAACGGCGGTTCGCCAAGGAGCTGGCCGGGGTCGAGTTCGCGGTGGAGGACGTCCCGCCGGACCTGAACGTCTACGACTCCGACGTGCTGGAGGACGGCGAGGTGCCGCTCGCCCGACTGCTGCCCGGCCGGCCGGGCCGGCAGGAGGTGCCCCCGCGGATCGTGCTCTACCGCCGGCCGCTGGAGTTCCGCGCCATGGACCGCGAGGATCTCGCGGATCTCGTGCACGACGTGATCATCGAGCAGGTGGCCAACCTGCTCGGGGTCGACCCGGACGAGTTGGCCTGAGCCGCCCCGCCGGATGCCGCCGCGAACGGCGACCGGTTCGACTGCGCCTGAGCCGGGCGGCCCCCACCGCCCCGGCCCGGCAACGCTCAGGCGGCCCGCCGCTTGAGCTTGCGCCGCTCCCGCTCCGAGAGCCCACCCCAGATCCCGAACCGCTCGTCGTGCCCGAGAGCGTATTCGAGGCATTCCGTCTTGACCTCGCAGCGCGAGCAGATCCGCTTCGCCTCGCGGGTCGAGCCGCCCTTCTCGGGGAAGAACGCCTCCGGATCGGTCTGCGAGCAGAGCGCCCGCTCCTGCCACTCCGGCGCGTTTCCGAGCAGGTCGGCCACCTCAAGCTGGCCGTCCATCAAATGCCTCCTTGTCGCGCACCGGCGTCATCGCCGCTGCAACCCCCACGCGAAAGGCGCGCGTGTCCGTCCGGTCCCGATTTGTTGCGTACCGTGCGAACAACCCCATTCAAATTACACGCGTGTAATGCGTGCGCCGTCAAGCCGAACTTGATAATGGAGTCGCCCTCCCGACAACACTCCGGACGACCACCCGGCCGCCCGGCCTCGCAACCTGCCCTATCGATTCAGACCCCGGCCGAGTAACGCCCTCTCCGGCGAGTTGCCCGAGTTTTCTCCCGTGGCGCTTCCCCGCCGGCCCGACCGGACAGGCCGATGGAGACCCCCGAGAGACCACCCACCACATCGTTGATCTTGGTGGGGGACAAGGTTAACCCGAGTTCGCGTCGACCGCCCGTCGAGCCGGAAACGACCGACAGCATCCCGTCCACAATATGGACGGAATGCTGCTGCGGGCGGCGCCGGCCGGCTCGGTCGGAGACCGGAGGCGCGCTGGTCGGCCACGCGAACCCGGCGATCACGCCGACGCCGACGCCGACCCGGGCGGCCGGCAGCCGATCGTCCCACCAAACGGTACGGACGCCGGCGGCAGCTCCGGGTGGACGGCACTGTGGAACGCCCGTGCCGCACCCGGCGCTCCCGGGCCACCGAGCGCGTACGCGGCTCGTCGTCCCGGCCGACCTCGATCTCCCGGCCGTGCGGGTGCCGTCCCGGGTAGATGATCAGGGTGCCGGTGTCGCCGTCGGGATCAGGGACGACGCCGGCGGGTTGGTGGACCCGTGGTACCGCGTACCCAGCTAGGGGAAGTCGGGGAGGAACGGCGCCCT
This sequence comes from Micromonospora sp. NPDC023814, assembly GCF_040639595.1. Lineage (NCBI taxonomy): Bacteria > Bacillati > Actinomycetota > Actinomycetes > Micromonosporales > Micromonosporaceae > Micromonospora > Micromonospora sp. NPDC023814. The sequence goes on along the minus strand of NZ_JBFAAF010000001.1, from coordinate 169,323 downwards.
CACGTCGGCGGCGCTCAGCCCCGGCGGCAGAGAAAGCTGTTCGGATTCGCGTTCTCGGTGATGAATTCGGACCGGTAGGTGACGTCGGCCCGCCCGTCACCGTCGTTGTCGATATGGGCTCGTATCGCACGTCGTCGCCGAACTCGAAGAAGCCAACCGTGCGAAATGGATCGAGGTCGGCCGGGCGCCCGGGAACCCGCGCCGGGCCGGCAGCGGGGAAAGGCTCGACGACCCTACGGCCGGGGGTGGCCGTACGCGGTCGTGCGCTTGCGGGCCGGGCGCCCGGCGGCCGCCGCGATGGCGATCAACTGCTCCTCGGTACGCGCCGAACCGTTGCCGGAACCGGCCATCCGGGAGATCGTCTCCTCCATCAGCGTGCCGCCGAGATCGTTGCAGCCGCCCCGCAGCATCGCCGCCGTGCCCTCGTCGCCGAGCTTCACCCAGGAGCACTGGACGTTGTCGATCCGGCCGTGCAGCAGCAGCCGGGCCATCGCGTGCACCACCCGGTTCTCCCGCCAGGTCGGCCCGGGACGGGCGATGCCGGCCAGATAGATCGGGGCGTTGGTGTGCACGAACGGCAGCGCCACGAACTCGGTGAAGCCGCCGGTGCGGTCCTGCAACCCGGCCAGCACCCGGAAGTGCGCGAGCCACTGCGCGGGGTGGTCCACGTGGCCGTACATCATCGTGGAGCTGGACCGGATGCCCAGCTCGTGGGCCGTGCCGACCACCTCGACCCAGGCGGCGGCCGGCAGCTTGCCCTTCGTGAGCACCCAGCGCACGTCGTCGTCGAGGATCTCCGCGGCGGTGCCCGGGATGGTGTCCAGTCCGGCGTCGCGCAGCCCGGTCAGCCACTCCCGCACGGACACGCCGGCCTTCGCGGCGGCGGTGACGATCTCCATCGGGGAGAACGCGTGCACGTGCATCCCCGGCACCCGTGCCTTGATCGCCCGGACCAGGTCGGCGTAGACGGTCACCGGCAGCTTCGGGTCGATGCCGCCCTGGAGGCAGACCTCGCTGGCGCCGGCCGCCCACGCCTCCTCGGCCCGGTCGGCGACCTGCTCCACCGAGAGCCGGTACGCGTCGGCGTCCCGCTCCCGCTGCGCGAAGGCGCAGAACCGGCAGCCCACGTAGCAGACGTTGCTGAAGTTGATGTTGCGGTTGACCACGTACGTCACGTCGTCGCCGACCGCCGCCCGGCGGGCGTCGTCGGCGAGCCGGCACAGCTCGTCGAGCGCCGGCCCGTCGGCGGCGAACAGCGCCAGCGCGGCGTCGGCGTGCCGCGGGTCGAGCAGCGCCGCCGGGTCGTCGGCGGCCAGCCGCAGCCCGGCCCGCAGGTCGCGGTCGGTTCCGCCCCCGCCCCCGGCGGTGACCTTGCCGGCCACCTCCGACCAGTCGCCGTAGACGTGGTCGAAGTCGCCGCGCCGGTCGCCGGTGCGCCCGGTGGTGTCGATGGTGGCGTGCAGGTCGGTCCGGCCGCCGTACGTCTCGTCGGGCTCCTGCCAGGGGCGGCCCACCGGCCGCGCCTCCTCGACGGCCAGCCCGGTCGCCGGGTCGGCCAGCGCGCCGACGTGCGGCAGCAGGCGCGGGTCGAGCCACGGGTCGCCGGCCCGCACGTACTCGGGGTAGACCGTCAGCCGCTCGCGCAGGGTGAACCCGGACTTCTCCGTCTGCCGGGCCAGCTCGTCCAGTTGGGGCCAGGGGCGCTCGGGGTTGACGTGGTCCGGGGTCAGCGGGGAGACACCGCCCCAGTCGTCGATGCCAGCGCGCAGCAGCAGGTCGTACTCGCCCTCGATGAGGTTCGGCGGGGCCTGGATGCGGGCCTTCGGCCCGAGCAGCACCCGGGCCACCGCCACCGTGGCGGCCAGGTCGTGCAGCTCCGCGTCGGGCATCCCGCGCATCGCCGTGTCCGGCTTGGCGCGGAAGTTCTGCACGATCACCTCCTGGAGGTGGCCGTACTCCCGGTGGGCACGCCGGATGGCGAAGATCGCGTCGACCCGCTCGGCGTTGGTCTCGCCGATGCCGATCAGGATGCCGGTGGTGAACGGCACCCCCACCCGCCCCGCGTCGTCGAGCACCCGGAGCCGGACCGCCGGCTCCTTGTCCGGCGAGCCGAAGTGCGGGCCGCCCGGCTCCGACCAGAGCCGCGTCGCCGTGGTCTCCAGCATCATCCCCATGCTGGGCGCGACGGGCTTCAGCCGCTGCAACTCCGACCAGGACAGCACGCCCGGGTTCAGGTGCGGCAGCAGCCCGGTCTCCTCCAGCACCGCCACCGCGCAGGCGCGCAGGTAGTCCAGGGTGGAGTCGTAGCCGCGCTCGTCCAGCCACTGCCGGGCCGCCGGCCAGCGCTCCTCCGGCCGGTCGCCGAGCGTGAACAGGGCCTCCTTGCAGCCCTGGGCCGCGCCCGCCCGCGCGATGGCGAGCACCTCGTCGCGGTCGAGGAACGCCGCCGGCAGCCGGTGCGGCACGGTGGCGAACGTGCAGTAGTGGCAGCGGTCCCGGCACAGCCGGGTGAGGGGGATGAATACCTTCTTCGAGTACGTCACCACGCCCGGCCGCCCGGCCTCGCGCAGCCCGGCGTCGCGGACGGCGCCGGCGACGTCGAGCAGCTCGTCCAGCGCGTCGCCCCGGGCGCTCAGCAGCGCGGTGGCCTCGTCGACGTCGAGCGCCCGCCCGGTCGCCGCCCGGCGCAGCGCCCGCCGCACGCTCGCGTCACTCGGGCCGGGCTCGGTGCGATCAACCATCCGCCCAGCCTAAGCGCTCGCCCGCCGCACCCCGCCCGCCCGGCCCACACGGTGAAGAAGGGCACGCACCCCTCGCCCCAACCGGCCGGACCGGCCGCCCAGCGGGACGCCGGACACGACCGCCCGGCCGGGCGTCGGACACCGGGGGCCGGGGGCGGGGACCGGACGCCGGGTGCCGGGTGCAGGGGCCGGGGGCGGGGGCCGGGTGCCGGGGGCCGGGGGCCGGGGGCGGGGCCGGGGGCGGGGGCCGGGTGGTGGGTGGCGGGTGGCGGGGGAAACGCGAGCGCCCCGCACGTGGTCGTGCGGGGCGCTCGGATGCGGTGGTGCCGCCCGGTCAGCGCGGGGCGTCGGGGGTGTCGCCCGGGTTGATGCGCTGGGTGTGGTCCGGCTCCCCGTCCGTGGGGCGCGGAATCGACTGGGTGGGCTCGACGGACTGGCGCGGGATCGCCTGGGTCGGTTCGGCCGAGGGCGGCGGCCCGAACGGCGGGGCGGTCGGCGACGACCCGAACGGGGGCGCCGACTGCGGCGCGGTGGCGGCCGGCGGGCCCGGCTGCGGCGCCGGGTGGAACGGCTGGGTCGCCTGCGGGCCGCCGAACGACGCCGGCTGCTGGCCGTACGGGGCGCCGTACGGGCCGGGGGCCGGCCAGGCGCCCGGCTGACCGGGGATCGGCTGGCCAGGCTGCCCCGGCTGACCGGGGACCGGCTGGCCCGGCTGGCCCGGGGCCGGGTAGCCGCCCTGCTGCTGCGGCCAACCGGGCTGCGGCTGGCCGTACACGCCGGGCTGGGCCTTCGGCTTCGGGACGTAGTACAGGGTGCGCCAGATCTTGAAGACGAGGAACGCGGCGAGCGCGAGGAGCCCCAGCCAGGCCACCCGGGAGAGCAGGCCGAGGAAGGCGTCGAGGACCTGGCCCTGGGACAGCAGTTCGAGCGTCCAGACCAGGAAGGTCAGCACGCCGAACAGCGCGCTGAACGCGTACTCACCGAGGGCAACCTGGGTGATCAGTTTCGCCTTCGGCGCCGGGGGGCGCACGTGCGTGGCGAGCAGCACGGCCAGCAGCGGCAGGGCCACCGCCTCGATGCCGACGAAGGCGGAGAAGGCGTTGCCCGCCCGGCCCGCGAAGGGTACGTACTCGGCCGGCGTCAGCAACCGGATCAGGCCGACGAACAGGAACACGGCGTTCGCACCGAGGAGCACGAACGCGGCGAGTTCACGCAGCGGCTTGGTCAGTTGGCTGGCCTGCGTCGCGTCGGTGGACGCGGGCTCGGCGGGGCTGGTCACGGGATCCCCCTCGGGGCGAAAGCGGACAGTTGCCGACGTGAGCCTAGTCTCCCGGGCCAGCGGCGGATCCGAGGCGGCTCGTGCGCGAGGATGTTCGGCATGCGCATCGTGGTTCTGACGGGCGGCATCGGGGGCGCCCGCTTCCTGCTCGGCGTCCGGGCGTACGCCCGCGAGGTCGGCGCCGAGGTGACCGCCGTGGTCAACGTCGGCGACGACCTGTTCCTGCACGGGCTCAAGGTCTGCCCCGACCTGGACAGCGTCATGTACACGCTGGGTGGCGGCGCCGACCCCGAGCGGGGCTGGGGCCGCGTCGACGAGAGCTGGACGGTCAAGCAGGAACTGGCCGCGTACGGCGCCGAGCCCACCTGGTTCGGGCTCGGCGACCGGGACGTCGCCACCCACCTGGTGCGCACGACCATGCTCAACGCCGGCTACCCGCTGCACGCGGTCACCGAGGCGCTCGCCACCCGCTGGCAGCCCGGCGTACGCCTGCTGCCGGCGACCGACGACCGCCTGGAGACGCACGTGGTGGTGAGCGGGCCGGCGGTCGCGGGCGAGTCCGGCGCGGACGGGCCCGACGGCGGCCAACGGGCGATCCACTTCCAGGAGTGGTGGGTGCGCCACCGCGGGAACGTCCCCACCCACCTGTTCGTCTTCGTCGGCGCGGAGACGGCGAAGCCGGCGCCCGGCGTCGTGGAGGCGATCGCCGGGGCCGACGTGGTGCTGATCGCGCCGAGCAACCCCGTGGTGAGCATCGCCCCGATCCTGGCCGTGCCCGGACTGCGCGAGGCGGTCGCCGACGGCCCCGCCCCGGTGGTCGGCGTCTCGCCGATCATCGGCGGCGCGCCGGTGCGCGGCATGGCGGACCGCTGCCTGGAGGTGCTCGGGGTCGAGTGCAGCGCGGCCGGGGTGGGCCGCCTCTACGGCGGCCGGGCGGCCGGCGGGCTGCTCGACGGCTGGCTGGTCGCCGAGGAGGACGCCGGCGTCGTGGTGCCGGAGGTGACGGTGCGCGCGGTGCCGCTGCTGATGACCGACGAGACGGCGACGGCGGCGATGGTCCGCGCCGCGCTGGAGCTGACATGAGGCTGGAGATCCTGCCGGTGCCGGGCATCGGTCACGTGTCCGAGGGCGACGACCTGGCCGCCCTGATCGCGAACGCCGCGCCGTGGCTGCGCGACGGCGACGTGCTGGTGGTGACCAGCAAGATCGTCTCGAAGTCGGAGGGGCGGCTGGTGGACGTCCCGGCGGACGGGCCGGAGCGGCTCGCCGCGCGGGACGAGGTGCTGGCCGCCGAGACGGCCCGGGTGGTGGCGACCCGGGGCGCGACCCGGATCGTGCAGACCCACCACGGCTTCGTGATGGCCTCGGCCGGGATCGACGCCTCGAACGTCGACAAGACCCGGCTGGTGCTGCTCCCGGCGGACCCGGACGCCTCGGCCCGGGCGCTGCGCGCCGCCCTGCGCGACCGCCACCACGTCGACGTCGCGGTGATCATCACCGACACGATGGGCCGGCCCTGGCGCAACGGGCTCACCGACGTGGCGCTCGGCGTCGCCGGCATGGACGCGATCCGCGACCACCGGGGCGAGGTCGACCCGTACGGCAACGAACTCCAGCTCACCCAGATGGCGGTCGTGGACGAGCTGGCCGGCGCGGGCGAGCTGATCAAGGGCAAGTGCGACCAGGTGCCGGTCGCCGTGGTGCGCGGCTACCTCACCGCGCCCCGGCCGGACGACGGCGCCGGGGCGGCGACGCTGGTCCGGGACGCCGCGATGGACCTGTTCTCGCTGGGCACCGCCGAGGCGAGGGCGGCCGGGCTGGCCGCCGCCGCCACCCTGCCGGACGCCCCCAACCCGACCCCGCCCGACCGGGACGCGGTGCGGCGGGCGATCGCCGCGGTCGCCGGCGTGGTCGCGCCCGGCACGGAGTTCACCCTGGTCGCCGACGAGGCCGTACGCGCCGGGATGGTCACCGCCGTGCCCGGCTGGCCGGCGGAGGCGACGGCGCTGGTGCTCGCCGCCCCGGCCGCCCCGGCCGCCCCGGCCGGCCCGGCCGAGCTGGTCCGCTTCGGCGCCGACCTGCACCGCCTGCGCGCCGCCCTGGCGGCGGAGGGGATCACCTCGCTCCCGCTGCCCCCGCCCGCCGGCACCCCCGCCGCCGCCTGCCTGGCCCTCTGACGGGCCTCCCGCCCCCGTTCCCCGCCCCGCCTGCGCGGCGTGTGCAAGGTGGACGACGCGGGGCGCGGGAGCGGGCTCGGCGCTCAGGAGTTGAGCATCGCCCGCCCCAGCGGGGTGAGGGTGTGCAGGACGGTGTTGCGGTCGCGGTGGCTGACCAGCAGGCCGGCATTACGCAGCACGGTGGTGTGCTGGCTGGCGGCGGCCGGCGAGATGTTCAACCGGCGGGCCACCTCCCCGGTGGTGCAGCCGTCGTCGCTGACCGCCAGCACGGCGGCCCGGGTGCGGCCGAGCAGCGCGGCCAGCGCCTCCCGTCCGGTGTCCGGCGTGCCCGGACCGGCGCCCTCGGCGGGCGTCGGCAGCAGCCCGCCGAGCCGGTCCACCGGGTAGACCAGGACCGGGGGCAGCGCCGGGTCGAGCAGGGCCACCGGGGTGGGCGCGCAGAAGAACGAGGGCACCAGCAGCAGGCCACGCCCGTCCAGGTGCAGCTCGCGGCTGTGCGGGTAGCCGCGGACCTGGAGCACCCCGGACTCCCAGTGCATGGCGGGCCGCAGGCTGGCCAGCAGCCCCTCCACCCCGCCGTCGAGCAGCGCCCGGGCCCGCCGGGACCGGTCGGCCTCCACGGCCGCCTGGATCCGGGCCCAGTACGGGTCGATCGCCAGGTCGCGGTACTGCGCCATCGCGCCGGTCAGGTCGCGCAGCGTGTCCGGCTCGCCCCGGGCCAGCGCGGCGGCGCCGGCCGGCAGGGTGTGGCCGGTGGCGAGCAGCGACAGGTCGCGTTGCAGCAGCGACACGGGAGTGCTCCGGACCGCCTCCATGCCGGCCTCGAACCCGGACACGCTCTGGTGGGGGGTGAGGAAGTCGGGGAAGTAGCCGCGGGGCGGATTGAGCGACAGGAGGAGCCTCAGGCCGGGGGACCCGACGCCCTGGCGCAGTGCCCGGGTCACGCTGCGCCGCCAGCCCGCCAGCAGCGGGTCCCGGCCGCGCCCCGGCAGCAGGTGCAGACTGAGGACCAGTTCCCACACCGGGTCCGCCGCCGGAGCCACCCGGGTCCGGAGGATGTCCTCGGCGGAGAAATAGATCTTCAGCATGGAGCGCTCCCGTGTCGCCCGGCCGAGGGGATGCCGGGTGACCGTTGCAGCCTACCCGGGCGGCACTTATCTCCGTCTTTAAGCCTGAGCTGAAAAACCTCGACGTCCATGGTGGGGGTTGGGCATGCTTCCACTGCCCGCACACGGGGACGGGCGCGTCGGCGACGCGCTCGCGGACCGGGGCGCCCTGGGGGACGGGGGAGGACCCGGGGGCCGGGCGGCACCACGAGGGTCTGCGGGCCTGCTCCGCAGAGGTGCCGTCCGGCCGCCGGCCCGCCGTGGCTCCTCCGCGCCGGCCGGCGCCCAGCCGTTCACCCCACCCAGAGCGCCACGCGGTGGTCCTCGTCGGTGACGTAGAAGCTGCGCCCGTCCAGCTCGGCCAGCCCCTCCACGTGGTGGAACGGCGCCAGGTCGGCCACCAGCTCACCGGGGACCAGATGCCCGTCGCCGGGCGGCGGGAACCGGACGTGCCGGGAGGTGACGTCGCCGCCGGTCGGGTGGTCGTCGAGCAGCACCGAGCCCTTGCCGAGCGCGTCGATGGACCCGACGACCGCCGCGTAGCCGCCGTCGTCGGTGGGGGCGACCGCCCGGAAGCCGGCGAGCGCGCCGGGCGGGGTCACCCCGGTCAACACGTACGCGCCCGCCGCCTCCGGCCAGGTCGGCACGAGGTCGAACATGCCCGGCACGCCGGTCAGCTCGACCAGGATCGGCTCGCCGTCGGCCGTGACCGGGAAGCGGAGTCCGATCAGGACGCTGCCGGCCGGCGTGAAGGCGGCAGCCTCGACGTTCAGCGGCAGGTCGTCGGGGACGAGTCGGCTGACCCAGCCCTTCGACCGGGCGGTGCCTCGTGCGACGGTCTCCCCGATGAACCGGGCCCGCACCCGCGCGCCCGGCGGCAGCGGGGTGAACGGCGCCTTGAGCAGCGCGTCGTTGACCGCCCGGTGCAGCCGGAACCGGTTGCGCACCACCTGTACCGGCAGCGCGCCACCCGCCGCGTCGTCCTCCCGGAACCGGGCCACGAAGGCGCGTCGCGGGCGCAGCGGGCCGCCCTTCGAGCCGAAGTGCGAGCCGAAGACGTAGACCCAGCCGTCGTGGTGGGCCAGGGCCTCGCCGTCCTCCGTCCGGTCGTTCTCGGCCCCGGCGTCGGCGGTCACGTGCCGGGCGACCCACTCGCCGTCGTCGCGCTCCAGCAGCAGGGCCAGGCAGCGCTCCACCGGCCCCTCGTCGAGCACCGTCCAGAAGCCGCGCCGGGCGCCGTGCGCGCGCAGCAAGGCCACGGAGCGCACCGGCAGCAGGTCGCTGGCCTCGTTGCCGGCCACGACGAATTCCAGCAGTCGCAGGGTCACCCGGCCAGGGTACGAAGCGCCGGCTCGTACAGTGTCGGCATGCCCGAATCCCCCACCGCCGCCGCCCCCCGGACGTCGCCGCCGACGGACGCCGAGGTGTACGCGGCGCTGCACGCCGACGCCGTCGCCACGCTGGAGCGCTGGGAGCCGACCGGCCCGGCCGCCGCCGAGGCCCGGGACCGTACCGTGCGGCTGCTGGCCGCCGGGCCGGTGGCGATGAGCCGGGCACACCGGGCCGGGCACGTCACGGCGAGCGCGCTGGTGCTCGACGCCACCGGCTCGCGGGTGCTGCTCTGCCTGCACGGCAAGTTCCGGAAGTGGGTGCAGCTCGGCGGGCACTGCGAGCCGGCCGACCGGACCCTCGCCGGCACCGCCCTGCGCGAGGCCGGCGAGGAGTCCGGGATCGCGGGCCTGCGGATCGACCCGGTCCCGATCGACGTGGACATCCACCCGGTGAACTGCCAGGGCGGCTCCCTGCACTACGACGTCCGGTTCGCCGTCCTCGCCCCGCCCGCCGCGACGGAGCGGGTCAGCGACGAGTCCGAGGCGCTGGCCTGGTTCCCGCCGGACCAGCTGCCGGAGCCGCTGGCCGGGGGGACGGCGAAGCTGGTCGCCCCGGCCCTGGCGACGCTCAGACGAGCCCCTCTTCGCCCCGCTCCTTGAGCTCGTCGACGATCTTCTTGACGTCCTGCGCCCGGTCGCGCGGGCAGACCAGCAGCGCGTCCGGGGTGTCGACGACGATCAGGTCGTGCACTCCGACGGTGGCCACCAGCCGCCCGGAGTGCGGCACCACCACCAGCCCGGAGCTGTCGCGCAGCAGCACCCCCGGCTTGGCGTCGCCGCCGAGCACCACGTTGCCGTCCGGGTCGGCCGGCAGCACCTCGCCCAGCGTGTGGAAGTCGCCGACGTCGTTCCAGCCGAAGTCGCCCGGCACCGTGGCCACCCGCCCGGCGGTCGCCGCGCCCTCCATCACCGCGTAGTCGACGGAGATCTTCGGCAGGGTCGGCCAGACCGTGCCGAGCACGTCGTCCTGCCCCTCGGTGCCCCACGCCTCGGCGATCGCGACGATCCCGGCGTGCAGGGCGGGCTGCTGGCGGGCCAGCTCGGCGAGGAACACGTCGACCCGCCAGACGAACATGCTGGCGTTCCAGAGGTGCCGCCCGGAGCGCAGGTACGCCTCCGCCACCTCGGCGCTCGGCTTCTCCTTGAACTCGGCGACCGGGCGCAGCGGGCCGCCGTCGACCGGGTCGCCGGTCTGGAGGTAGCCGTAGCCGGTCTCGGCCCGCGTCGGGGTGATGCCCACCGTCATCAGCAGGCCCTGCTCGGCGCCGCGTACCGCCTCCCGGACGACCTCCCGCCACCGCTCCGGGTCGCCGATCAGGTGGTCGGCCGCGAAGGAGCCCATCACCGCCTCCGGGTCGCGCCGCGCGATGACGGCGGCGGCCAGGGCGATCGCCGCGCAGGAGTCCCGGGGCGACGGCTCGACCAGGATGTTCTCCTCCGGCAGCCCGGCCAGCTGGCGCGCCACCGCCGCGACGTGCGCGGTCCCGGTGACCACCAGGGTGCGCTCGGCGGTGGTCAGCGGGCCCAGCCGCTCGACCGTGGCCTGGAGCAGCGAGGCGGCGGAACCGGTCAGCGGGTGGAGGAACTTGGGGTGGCCGGCACGGGACAGCGGCCACAACCTCGTGCCACTGCCACCCGCCGGGATGACGGCGTAGAGCATCAGCACATCATGCCCGAACCGGGCCCGCCCGGACGCCGGGTTGCCACCCCGCCGCTCCGGGGTCAGGCGCGCGCCCGGCTCCAGGCCGCGATGTGCACCTCGGCGCTGGACTCCCAGGTGAACTCCTTGGCCCGGTCGAAACCGGCCTTGGCCAGGGACAACCGCCGCTGCTCGTCGTCGAGCAACGCGCCCAGGTCGGCGGCGATCTGGTCGGGGGCCTCGCTGGTGTACGCCACCGCGTCGCCGCCCACCTCCGGCAGCGACAGCCGGGGCGTGGTGAGCACCGGCGCGGCGCACGCCATCGCCTCCAGGATCGGCAGGCCGAAACCCTCCCCGTAGGACGGGTAGGCGGCCACCAGCGCCCCGCCGAGGAAGCCGGGCAGGTCCGCGTAGCGGAGGTAGCCCGGGCGCAGCAGCCGCAGGTGCGACGGCACCTCCGCCACCGCGCGGTCGATGTCGTCGTCGTGCCCCTGGCCGCCGGCGACCACCAGGGCCGGCGGGTCCTCCCGGTCGGCCACCGCCCGGGCCCAGCCGCGGATCAGGTTGGGCACGTTCTTGCGCGGCTCCTTGGCCCCGAGGAAGGCGACGTAGCTGCTGCCGCCGAGCCCCAGCCGGGCGCGGACCCGGGCCTTCTCCTCCTCGCTGGGCGCGTGGAAGGCGGCGTGGTCGACCCCGTGGTAGGCGACGTCGATCCGGGTCGGGTCGGCGTCGAGCAGCCGGATCAGCTCGTCGCGGGTGGCCTTGCTCGGCACGATCACCCGGTCGGCGCGGCGCAGCGAGGTCTTGATGGCGCTGCGGAAGAACGTGCGCCGGGACTTGTCGTAGTGCTCCGGCTCGGTGAAGAACGTCGCGTCGTGCACGGTCACCGTGACCGGGCAGCCGGCGCGCAGCGGGCAGGTGTAGAAGGGCGAGTGCAGCACCTGCGCGCCCACCTGCTGAGCGAGCAGCGGCAGGCCGGTCTGCTCCCAGGCGAGCCGGGCGGGGCGGTGCGCGACGGCGGCCGGGGCGGGGATGATCTCCGCGCCGGGCAGCATCCGGGTGTAGCGCTCAAGGTCGGTGCGGAGGCTGACCACGGCCAGCTCCACCCCCGACCCGCACACCTTGCCGAGGGCGCCGAGCAGGCCGTCGACGTATCGACCGACACCGCCACGGTCGGCGGGGACACTCGTGGCGTCGATGAGCACACGGGGCGGGCGACCGGCGGTCACGGGGCGACTCCTTGCACTGCGATCTGTGGGGAACAACACTCCGGGCAAGCCTACGCCGGAGCCCGGGGCGGGCGCTGACTGCGACCCGACGGTACGCCGACTTGTCGTTGTCTTCGAGTACGGCCGGCGGGGGCGTATCGTTCGCGCCGATGGCCGACAACATTGCCCGGGTATTCGCCGACGCGATCGCGCCCGACCCGACCCGACCGCTGCTGACCTGGTACGACGACGCCACCGGCGAGCGGACCGAGCTCTCCGGCGCGACGCTGGCGAACTGGGTGGCCAAGACGGCCAACCTGCTCGTGGACGAGGTGGCCGTGGGCCCCGGCGACACGGCCGGGGCGCTGCTCCCGCCGCACTGGCAGACCGCGGCGGTGCTGCTCGGATGCTGGTCGGCCGGGCTGCGGGTGGCCGACACGCCGGGCGACGTGGAGGTGCTCTTCGCCGCCGTCGCGCGGCTCGCCGAGGCGGACGCCTGGTCGGCCGGCGAGCGGTACGTCCTCGCCCTCGACCCGTTCGCGCTGCCGATGCGGCAGGTGCCGCCCGGCTTCGCCGACTACGTCTCGGAGGTGCGCGCGCACGGGGACCACTTCACCCCGTACGCCGCCGGCCCGGACGACGCGGAACTGCTGGCCCGCGCGACCGCCCGCGCGAGCGGGTTCGGCATCACGCCCGGCGATCGGGTGCTGGTCGACACGGCCGCGTATCCCGACCCGGTCGACTGGCTGCTCGCCCCGCTGGCGGCCGGCGCCAGCGCGGTCCCCTGCGCCAACCTCGACCCGTCCCGCGTAGAGTCCCGCGCCGCGACGGAGAAGGTCACCCGCGTCCTGACCTGACCCACCCCCACCCCTACCGCACCGATCTTGCAGTTGCTGCCCTCGACCTGGGCGATTCACCCCATGTGTCGGGGCAGGAAGTGCAAGATCGGCGCGCGACGGAGAGGCGGGGCGGGTCAGGCGGGGGTGGTCTCCGGGTGGGTGGCGCGGCGCTGGGCGAGGGTGGCGAACGCCGACAGGGACTCCGGGTTGGCCAGGGCGCCCTTGGCCGCCGCCGAGTCGACCGGGGTGCCGGTGAGGATCTTCTTCACCGGGACCTCCAGCTTCTTCGCCGAGAGGGTACGCGGCACGGCGCGGACCTGGTGGATCTCGTCCGGGACGTGCCGCGGCGACAGGGCGGTACGCAGCTCCCGGCAGATCTTCTTCCGCAGCGCGTCGTCCAGCTCCAGGCCCTCGGCGAGCACCACGAACAGCAGCAGCTCGCCGGCGCCGCCCTCGTCGTCCTCCAGGTGCACCACCACCGAGTCGACGACCTCGTCCAACCCCTCGACGACCGAGTAGAACTCGGCGGTCCCCAGCCGCACGCCGCCCCGGTTGAGGGTGGCGTCGGAGCGGCCCGTGATCACGCAGCCGCCCCGGTCGTTGATCGTGATCCAGTCGCCGTGCCGCCAGACGCCCGGGTAGAGGTCGAAGTACGCCTCCCGGTAGCGGGCGCCGTCCGGGTCGTTCCAGAAGCCCACCGGCATGCTCGGCATCGGCTCGGTGATCACCAGCTCGCCCAGCTCGCCGATCACCGGGGTGCCGTCGGCCGAGCGGGCCTCCACCTTGGCGCCCAGCGTCCGACAGGTGATCTCCCCGGCGTGCACCGCCAGCAGCGGCACCCCGCCCACGAAGCCGGTGCAGACGTCCGTGCCGCCGGAGAGCGACTGGAGCTGCAGGTCGTCGCCGACCGTCTCGTACACCCAGGTGAAGCCCTCGGCGGGCAGCGGCGCGCCGGTCGAGCCGACCCCGCGCAGCGCGGTCAGGTCGGCGATCTCCCTCGGCACCAGCCCCGCCTTGCGGCAGGCCAGCAGGAACGGCGCGGACGTACCGAAGTACGTGGTGCCGGTCTCCTCCGCCAGCCGCCACAGCGCGCCCAGGTCGGGGTGGCCCGGGTTGCCGTCGAACAGCACGATCGTCGCGCCCACCGCCGGCCCGGAGACCAGGAAGTTCCACATCATCCAGCCGGTGGTGGTGAACCAGAAGAACCGGTCCGCCGGGCCCAGGTCGTGGTGCAGGGCCAGCATCTTCAGGTGCTCCAGCAGGATGCCGCCGTGGCCGTGCACGATCGGCTTGGGCAGCCCGGTCGTGCCGGAGGAGTAGAGCACGTAGAGCGGGTGGTCGAAGGCGACCGGGGTGAAGGTCAGCGGCTCGTCGGTCTCGGCGGCCAGGTCGGACCAGGCGAGCACGCCCTCGGGCGGCGGGCCGGCCGGGTCGAGGTAGGCGATGCCGACGGTGTGCGCCAGCGACGGCAGGGCGGCCCGGATCGCGGCCACCTCGCCGCTCCGGTCCACCGGCTTCTCGCCGTACCGGTAGCCGTCCACGGCGACGAGGACCTTCGGCTCGATCTGCTGCCAGCGGTCGGTGACGCTGCGGGTGCCGAACTCGGGCGCACAGGAGGAGAAGATCGCGCCCAGGCTGCTGGTGGCCAGCAGCAGCACGTACGTCTCGGGGATGTTCGGCGCGTACGCGGCCACCCGGTCGCCGGCGACGACGCCGAGCCGGCGCAGCCCGGCGGCCACCCGGCGGACCTGCTCGCGCAGCCCGGCGGCGGTGAGGGTGACCGGCGCCCGGGTCTGGCCGTGCGCGATCACCACCGGGTCGTCGTCGGCCCGGCCGGGCATCCGCAGCACGTTCTCGGCGTAGTTGAGGGTGGCGCCGGGGAACCAGCGGGCGCCGGGCATTCCCCGGTCGGTCAGCGTGACGGTCGGCGGGGTGTGGGCGACCACCTCGAAGTGGTCCCAGACCGACCGCCAGAACGCCTCCAGGTCGGTGACCGACCAGCGCCACAGCTCGTCGTAGTCGGCGAAGTCCACGCCCCGGTGCTCACGCAGCCAGCGCAGGTAGTTCCCGATCCGGGACCGCTCGCGTACGTCCGCCGGCGGCGTCCACAGCACGTCACCCACTGCTCCACCCTCCCCCTGGCCCCGCACGACACTGTGAAATGGGCCGTGGCGCCATCTTGCCCTACCTCGAAGCGCCATTCTCCGCACCCGGCCCCCGCCAGCGCACGTGCGGAACCCACATGCCCCACCACCACCCTGTGTGGGCCGGGTGTAAGGAAGGGCACCTTCCTAACGCCTGCGGTAGAGGAAGGGTCCCTTCCTTACACCTCAGCCTTCGTGATGGGTCAGCCGGCGCGGTGGGCCTGGATGGCGCGGCGGCGGGCGAGGCGGTGGGCCCGGCGGATCTCCGCCTCCCGGAACCGCCGCTCGTCCTCCAGGGTCTCCGGCAGCACCGGCCGGACCGCCCGTGGCGCGCCGCCCACGTCGACGCCCACGAAGACGAGGTACGCGGTGGCCACCCGGACCGGCTCGTCCTCGGCCGAGTCCCACCGCTCGGCCACCACCCGGACGCCCACCTCCATCGAGGTCTGCCCGGTCCAGTTCACCTGGGCGTGCGCGTGCACCAGGTCGCCGACCCGGACCGCCTCGGCGAAGACGATCTCGTCGATGGCCGCGGTGACCGCCGTGCCGCCGCTGTGCCGGGCGGCCGCCGCCCCCGCCACGTCGTCGATGAACTTCATCAGCACCCCGCCGTGCACGGTGCCGTAGAGGTTGACGTCGACAGCGGTCATGATCCGGCTCAGGGTGACCCGGGAGTACGAGGTCGGCTTACCGGCCGGCGCGGTGGAGGGGTGCTCGGTCATGTCGGAAACGGTACGGTGCGCGGATGCGACATCTCTGGAGCTTCCTCGCCGGGCTGGTGGTGGCACCCGTCACGTGGGTGCTGGTCACGCTCGGGCAGGACGGGTCGGCGGGCACCGTCGACCGTTGGGTCGAGATCGGCACGTCCAACTCGGCCAATCTCATCGAGCCTGCCGTCTACCTCGCCGTCGGCGGGATCCTGCTCGGCCTGCTCGGCACGCTGCGCATCTCACCGCTCGGCCCGCTGGTGGCCGGGCTGCTGCTCGCCGCCCCGTACGTGGGGCTGTTCGCCGCGCCCTTCGAGGTGCGGGACCGCATCCCGGACGGCTGGAAGGTCTTCGGTGACCCCCTGCCGCTGCACGTGCCGGTGGAGAACGGCACCCTCTTCCTGATCGGGCTGCTGCTGATCATGGCGACGTTCAGCGGGCAGCGCTGGCGCCGGTGGCCGCGCCCGGCCGCCGAGGTGGCGCCGGAGCCCGCGACCGGCCCGGAACGGGACGACTTCACCCTGACCGACTGGCCCTCGGCCGGCTCGACCGACCGGGACACCGCCCCGCTGACCCTGGGCTACCCGGACGACTCGACGCCGACCGAGCCGCTGCCCCGCCGCACCGGCGGCGAGTCGCCGTGGTCGGCGCCGCCACGCACCGGCAACCGGCCGGAGGACACGACCGAGATCCGGTGACAGATCGGGCGGGCCGGGCGACCGGCCCGCCCGACGACCGGTCAGCCCTTGAGGAGCTGGCGGGCCATCACGATGCGCTGCACCTGGTTGGTGCCCTCGTAGATCTGGGTGATCTTGGCGTCGCGCATCATCCGCTCGACCGGGTAGTCCCGGGTGTAGCCGTAGCCGCCGAGCAGCTGCACCGCGTCGGTGGTGATCTCCATGGCCGCGTCCGAGGCGAAGCACTTGGCCGCCGCGCCGAAGTAGGTCAGGTCGGCGTCGCCGCGCTCCGACTTGCCGGCGGCGGCGTACGTCAACTGCCGGGCCGCCTCCAGTTTCATGCCCATGTCGGCGAGCATGAACTGGACGCCCTGGAACTCGGCGACCGCCTTGCCGAACTGCTTGCGCTCCTGCACGTACCCCTTGGCGTAGTCGAGCGCGCCCTGGGCGATGCCGAGGGCCTGCGCGGCGATGGTCACCCGGGTGTGGTCCAGGGTCCTCATCGCGGTGGCGAAGCCGGTGCCCTCGGCGCCGATCATGCGGTCCGCCGGGATCCGGACGTTGTCCAGGTAGACCTCGCGGGTCGGCGAGCCCTTGATGCCGAGCTTCTTCTCCGGGGCGCCGAAGCTGACCCCGGCGTCGGACTTCTCCACCACGAACGCGGAGATGCCCCGGGACCGGGCCGTCGGGTCGGTCACCGCGAAGACCGTGTAGAACTCCGAGACCCCGGCGTTGGTGATCCAGCGCTTGACGCCGTTGAGCACCCAGTGATCGCCGTCACGCACGGCGCGGGTGGTCATCGAGGCCGCGTCGCTGCCCGCCTCCGGCTCGGAGAGGCAGTACGAGAACATCGCGTCGCCCGACGCGACGCGGCTCAGGTAGCGGCGCTTGAGCTCCTCCGAGCCCGCCAGCAGCAGCGGCATGGTGCCCAGCTTGTTGACCGCGGGGATCAGCGAGGACGACGCGCAGGCCCGCGCCACCTCCTCGATCACGATGGCCGTGGCCAGGGCGTCCGCGCCCGCGCCGCCGTACTCGACGGGGATGTGCGGGGCGTGGAAGTCCGCGGCGCGCAGCGCGTCGTAGGACGCCTTCGGGAACTCACCGGTCTCGTCCGCCTCGGCCGCATGCGGGGCCACCTTGGCCGCACAGACCTCACGGACCGCCTCCCGGATCGCCTCGTGCTCCTCGGGCAACCGGTAGACGTCGAACGACTGCTCTGCGGCCATGTCGGCCCCTCCCCTTCACCGCTATCATGCGCAGTCTGTAACGTCTCCTGACCGTCGACGGCGCAGACTGAAGGATAGCGACCAACCTCAGGCGATGTTACCGCCGCGTAGGCTATGGCACGACGAGCGTCGACGCCGCCCGGCGATGATGGAAGTGACAGGCATAGAGTCCCTCCGGTGCCCGCCCAGGCGCCGCAGCAGAACGCGACGCGACGACGCGACGCCAGCGCGAGCGGAGAAGACAGGCGTGACGATCCCGTACCCGAACACCCAGCCGATGCCCGCCATCGCCGCGGTGACGCCCCCCTCGGGCGCCCAGCGGCCGCGGGTGACCTTCCTGGGCACCGGCTACCTCGGTGCGACGTACGCCATCTGCTACGCCGAACTGGGCTACGAGGTCCTCGGCTTCGACGTCGACGCCGACAAGATCGCGATGCTGAACGCCGGCGAGGTGCCGATCCACGAGCCGGGCCTGGACGAGCTGCTCAAGCGCAACCTGGCGGCCGGGCGGCTGCGGTTCAGCACGGACATCGCCGAGGTCGCCGAATTCGGCGACGTGCACTTCATCTGCGTCGGCACGCCGCAGATCGCCGACGGCATGGGCGCCGACCTGTCGTACGTCGAGGCCTCGGTCACCAGCCTGGCCCAGCACCTGACCCGCAAGGCGCTGATCGTCGGCAAGTCCACCGTGCCGGTCGGCACCGCCGAGTGGGTCGAGCAACTGGTGAGCAAGCACACCCCCGCCGACCTCGGCGTCGAGGTGGCGTGGAGCCCCGAGTTCCTCCAGGAGGGCTTCGCCGTCGACGACGTGCTGCGGCCCAACCGGATCGTGGTCGGCGTCAAGAGCGAGTGGGCCAACGGCATGCTCTACGCCGCCCACAAGGGCGTCTTCGACCTGGCCGCCACGGAGGACCGCGAGGTGCCCCTGGTGGTCACCGACTTCGCGACCGCCGAACTGGTCAAGGTCGCCGCGAACGCCTTCCTCGCCACCAAGATCTCCTTCATCAACGCGATGGCCGAGGTCTGCGAGGCCGCCGGCGGCGACGTCACCCACCTCGCCCGGGCCATCGGCTTCGACCCCCGCATCGGCAACCGCTTCCTCCAGGCCGGGCTCGGCTTCGGCGGCGCCTGCCTGCCCAAGGACATCCGGGCCTTCCAGGCCCGCGCCCAGGAGCTCGGCGCCGGGGAGGCGCTGCGCTTCCTGCACGAGGTCGACCTGATCAACATGCGCCGCCGGACCCGGGTCGTCCAGCTCGCCGCCGAGCTGCTCGGCCGCCGGTCCGGGCCGGCCGGGCCGGACCTGTCCGGCACCCGGATCGCCGTGCTCGGCGCGACCTTCAAGCCCAACACCGACGACGTACGCGACGCCCCGGCGCTCGCCGTCGCGTCGCTGCTGCGCAAGGCCGGCGCCGACGTGCACGTCTACGACCCGCAGGGCATGGAGCGGGCCCGCGCGGTGGCCCCCGAGCTGGTCTACGAGCCCGGCATCAACGAGGCCGTGACCGGCGCCGACCTCGTCTGCGTGCTCACCGAGTGGGCCGACTTCCGCAACGCCGACCCCGTCGCCCTCGGCGAGCTGGCCGCCGGCCGCCGGGTGGTCGACGGGCGCAACTGCCTGGACTCGGCACTGTGGACGCAGGCCGGCTGGGAGTACCGCGGCATGGGCCGCCCCTGACCATCGACCGCTGAGACGGCCGGCCGTGGAGCACACTCCGCGACCGGCCGTTCGCCGTCCGCGTGGACGATCTTTGCCCCGGACCCGCCGACAACTGTCGAAATCCGCGCCCGCATTCGGCATGCTGCCAAGGTGGGAGTCCACAGTGCGGGTGGAGGGGTGTCGTGGCGAGCTTTCAGTGCTCCTCGTGCGGCCGGGAGATCAAACCGGCCGTCAGCTGCCCGCACTGCGGTGCGCACCAGCCACAGTGGGTCGAGCACCTGGCGGAGATCGAGCGGTCCATCGCGGAGATGAAGGCCCGCGAGGCCGCCATCGCCAGCGAGCAGCGACAGATCGCCGCCAAGATGCAGGCCGCGCTCTTCCAGCGGGACATCCTCGCGCACGCCGGTGAGGAACGCCTCAAGCAGGCCACCCGCCCCCGCCGGGTGCTGCGCCGCCGGCCCGGCCGCCGCCCGCCCACCGCCGCGACCGGCGCACCGCCCCGGGTGCCCCGGCAGGGCACCCCGGCCGGCCCGGAGGATCCGCCCCCGCCGCCGAGCGCCACCTGGCTCGACGCCGACGACCCGGAGCACCCGCCGGAGGCGTCCTCCCGCGAGGTGCAGAACATCCCCCTCGGGCTCGGCGCGCTGCTGCTCGGCGTCGCCGCGGTGGTCTTCGCCGCGGTGGCCACCAGCTCGATGGACGCGCTGGCCCGGCTGGGCATCCTGCTGCTCGCGACCGTGCTGATGCTGCTCGCCCCGCCCGTGCTGGCACGGCGCGGGCTCACCTCGACCGCCGAGACCATCTCCGCCGTCGGCCTGCTGCTGGTGCCGCTCGCCGGCTATGCGCTGTGGGCCGTGGACCGGGTCGGCAACGGCGGCGCCTCGGGCGCCGTCTTCGCCGGGGTGATCTTCGCCGTCACCGCCGGCGTCTCCTTCGGCTACGCGGGCTGGACGGGGCTGCGCGCGCCCCGGTTCGCCGCCGTGCTGGCCGCCCAGCCGGTGCTGCCGCTGTTCGCGTACGACCGGGTCACCGGCCCCGGCGGCTGGGCGCTGGTGCTGACCGCGGTGGCCGTGCTCGACCTGTGGCTGGCCCGGTCACCGGTCACCGTGGAGCGGCCGGTCCGCCGGGACCTGCCCGAGCCGCCGGCCGCCCCCGCCGCGTCGGCGGCACCGGCCACACCCCGGCAGCGTCGCGCCGAGGGCCGGCCGGAGGGGGCCCCGGAGGAGGCCGGCGAGGTGCTCGACGGTGGCCCGCCGGAGCAGGCGACGCCGGCCCCGGCCGCCCGGGCGGTGCCGTGGCTGCGCGAGCTGACCTGGACGCTGCACGGGGTGGCGGTCGCCGTCGCCCTCGCGTACGCCGTCTCCGCCCTGCTGCGGGCGACCACCGTTCCGGCCGCGGCCGGAGCGGGGCTGGCGCTGTTGCTGGCCGCCGCCGTGGGCCTGACCGGAACGCTGGTGCTGCGCCGGCCGCCGTTGCCCGACCTCGGCGCCGGGATCTTCACCCTGGCCGTGATCGGCGCGCTGAGCCGGATCGCCTCGGTGGCGCTGCCCGGCCGGGCGCTGCTGCTGATCGCGGCGGTCATCACCGTCACCGGGCTCGCCGTGCGGGCGGTGCCGGAGGCCGCCCGGCGCGGCCCGCAGCTCGCCTCGGCGGTGGCGCTCACGGTCAGCGGGGTGGTCGTCGCCGGCGGGGCCCTGCGCGCCGGGGTCGCCCCCGTCCGAGCCGCGCTGCCGGCCTGGGCGGCCGACCTCGACCGCTACCCGGCCGAGCTGGCGGCGGCGGTCGGCCCGGCCGCCTGGCAGCTCGCCGCGAGCGCCTTCCTGCTGACCGTGGCCGCGGTGCTGGCCCTGCCGCCGGAGATCCGCCGGGAGTTCGCGGTGGTCGGCGCGGCGCTGACCGCGCTCGCCGTACCGGCGTCGTTCGGTCTCGGGTGGGCGGTGGCGCCCTGGCCGATGGTGCTGACCGCGATCGGCATCGGCGTCGTCGGGCTCTCCGCCCGGACCGGACGGGCGGCGGTGGCGCACGCGGCCGCCGCGGCCGGCGTCGGGCTGTTCGGGGCGGGCGCCGCCCTGGCCCGGCCGGCGCTGACGACCGCGGCCCTGCTCGCGCTCTTCGCCGCCGGGGTGCTGGTCGCCGTGGCGCCCCGGATGCGGCTCGCCCCGGCCGCGGCCGACACCGTCTCGGCCTGGGCCGCCGGCGGCGCGGCGTTCGCGCTGCCGGGCGCGGTGGCCGCCTTCGTCGCCGCCACCGTGCCGACCGACCCGACGCCCACCCCGGCGAGCCTGCGCGAAGCCACCGTCCCGGTGCTGGCGGCCAGCTTCCTCGCGGTTTGTGTCACCCTCGGCTACGCCGCCATCGTGCAGGTGTCCCAGCGACACGTCCCGGCGCCGCTGGCGGTGGGCACCGCCCTGGGCACGGTCGTGGTCACCGCCGCCGCGTTCGGGGCCCCCGGCGCCACCGCCGCCGACGCCTGGGTCGGCGGGCTGCTGCTCGTCGCCGCCGCGATGGTGGTGTTCGCCGGCCCCATCGACGCGGGCCGGCGCTCCGACGTCTCCCTGGACGGCTCGGACCTCGCCGCCGCGGCGGTGACCGCCGCCCTGATCGCCACCCTCGCCCGGATCGCGGCGGTGCTCGCCCCCGGCGGCCAGCTCGCCGTCGCCGCCGGGCTGGTGCTGGTGGTCGCGGTGGCCGCCCGCGCGATGCCCGAGGAGTGGCGGCGCGGGCCGATCCTCGGCCTCACCGTCGGCGGCGTGCTCATCGGCGTGCTGGCCGGCTGGAGCGCGCTGCGCGGCGGGCTGGGGGTGCTCGCCACCCCCGGCCCGATCTGGGCCGGCGACCTGACCGGCTGGCCGGCCGCGCCGACCGGCGGGTCGGCGTGGCAGGCGCCGGTCGCGCTGGCCCTGCTCGGCGTCGCCGCCGCGGTCCTGCTGCCGCCGCCCTGGAAGTACGACGTGTCGGGGGCGGCGGCCGTGCTCGCCACGATCGGCGCGCCGGCCGCGTTCGACCTGCCGTGGTGGTCGCCGGTCCTGGTCGGCGGCATGGTCGCCACGGTCTTCGGGATGGCCGCCGTGGCGGCCACCGACCCGCGCGCCGGGCTGTCCCGGGCGGTCGTGGCGGGCGTGGTGGCCCTGCACGCCGCCGGGGCCGGCCTGGTCCGGCCGTGGACCACCGCGCTGGCGCTGGGCAGCATCGCGCTGATCGGCGTGGTGGTGGCGGCGCTGGCCCGGACGCTGGCCGTGCCGCTGGTCGACGACATCGAGGCCGAGGGGATGCCGCCGCACCTGGCGCAGATCGGGGGCGCTGCCGCCGGCGCCGCCCTGCTCGCCTCCCCGGGCGCGGTCGCGGCGCTGGCGGCGGAGTTCGGCCGCTCGCCGGAGGTGGTGCTCACCGCCGCGCTGGCCGCGTCCAGCCTGGGCCTGGCGGCGGTGGCCGCCGCCAGGCGGCGGGTTCCGCAGTACCTGCCCTGGGCGAGCGCGGCGGTGGCCGGCGGCGCCACCGTGACCGCGCTGGCCGCCGTCCCCGCCGGGCTGCCCGTCGGGGTCTACGCCGCCGCCGCGGCCCTGCTCGGGGTGCTCGCCGAGCTGGTCCGCGGCGCGACCGAACCGCCGGCCGGCTCGGCCCAGCCGGTACGGCGCTGGTCGGTGCTGCTCGACGGGGCGCTGCGGCGGCTGCCGGACGACGGCACGCGGCGCTGGCGGGTCAGCCCGGCCGCCGGCGCGCTCGCCGTCGCCGCGCTGCCCACCGTCCTGGCGCTGGTGTCGATCGCGCCGTCCCTGGTCGTCGCCCTGGTGGAGCCGCACCACAGCCTCGCCCGGGTCTGGCAGGGGCCACCGCCGGAACTGCTCACCCCGCCGCCCGGCGCGGTCGACGCCACCCACGTGCTGACCGCGCTGCTGCTCACCGCGACCGCCGCGCTGGCCGCCACCGGGTTCAGCGGCGGCCGGCGCTCCCGGGCGGTGCCCGTGGTGCTGCCCGGCGCGGCCGTGACCCTGCTGATCACCCCGGTGGCGCTGGGCAACGGCTGGCCGGCGAGCACCCTCGCGGCGCTGGCCGTGTTCACCATCTCGATGCTGGGCCTGGCGCTGACCCCGCCCCCGCCGCTGGTCGAGCCGGCCCGCTCCCTGCGGCTGACCCGGGTGCTGGTCTTCGCCATCGGGCTGGCCGCCGGGGGCGCGGGGCTGGCCGGCAGCCTCGCCACCCGGGAGCTGACGCTCTTCACGCTCGGCGGCGCGGTCGGCGTCGGCACGGTGGCGGCGCTGTTCGGCACCACCCAGCGGGCGCGCATCCTCGGCTGGCTCTTCGCCTCGCTGATGGCGCAGCTGTTCGTGCTCACCGTCGGGCTGGTGGCCGGGCTCGCGGCCGTCTGGTCCGCGTTCGGCGTGCTGGCGGTCGGCGCGGCCCTACAGGTGTTCGCCGCGACCCTGCCCCGGCTCCGCCGTCCCGAGGCCCAGCGCGAGGCGGCCACCGTGGAGTGGAGCGGGCACGCCGCCGCCCTGATCGCCCTGGCCCTGGCCTTCGACTCGCCCCGGCACATCGCGGCGCTGCTGGCCGCCTGGGGTGCGGTCCTCGGCGTCGCGGCCACCCGGCCGGGCCGCCGGCCGGTGGAGCGGCGCATCCTGTTCTGGGCGGTGGTGGTCTGCGAGATCGCCGCCTGGTGGATCCTGATGCGGGTGGCCGACGTGGCGCTGCCGGAGGCGTACACGCTGCCCTTCGCGGCGCTCGCCCTGCTCGTCGGGGTGCTGGAGCTGCGGCACCGGCCCGACCTGAGCAGCTGGGTCGCGTACGGGCCGGCGCTGGTTACCGCGTTCGTGCCGACCCTGGCGATCGTGCTGGCCACCGACTCCAGCACGCTGCGCCAGGTGCTGCTGCTGCTCGGCGCGGTAGCGGTGCTCATCTTCGGCTCGACGAGCCAGCAGCAGGCACCGGTGATCGTCGGCGCCGCCGTCACCGCGATCGCGGCGGTGCACGCGCTGTTCAGCCTCGGGCCGTGGCTGGCGCTGATCCCGGTCGGGCTCCTGCTGCTGGTGCTCGGCGCGAGCAACGAGCGCCGCCGCCGCGCCCAGGAGCGCCTGCAGACCGCCCTGCGCGGCATGAGATGAGGCATCCGGGCACTCCCGGGCCCGGACCGGGGTTGGCTACGCTCCGGCCATGCAGATCATCGAAGGCGCCGGGGCGTGGACCCCGCCCGTGGGGGCGGCCAACGACTGGGTGGAGCACCTGCGCGTGCCGGACCTGTCGGTGGGGACGTACTGCATTCCGGCCGGTGGGCGCGACGATCAGAGCCCGCACACCGAGGACGAGATCTACGTGGTGACCGCGGGACGGGCCACAATCGTGACCCCGGACGCCACCGCCGAGGTCGGCCCCGGCTCGGTGATCTTCGTGCCCGCCGGCGAGGAGCACCGGTTCGAGGACGTGACCGAGGACCTGGCGCTGCTGGTGGTGTTCGGTCCGGCATACGGGTCGCGCAAGCCCGGCCGAAGGGACGCCTAGGTGTACGCCCCCTTGAGTGCAGGTTTCCGGACCCGCGCTCTACTGCCAGGTGGCGGTGTCGGGGTCGATGTCGTGGGCGCGTGCGCTGGCGTCGATGCTCTGACGGAACCATGTGGCAAGGCCGGCGCGGATGCCATCGTAGTGGGCAGCAAATGCCGGATCGGCCTCGAACATGCGGCCGAGACAGACCTGCATCTGCCTCGTGAGGGGAAAGTACGACGTGAAAACCTCACGGTGCCGCTCGACGAGTTGATTCGCTTCGGGGCTGCCAGGGGCGACACCGGCGTCCATCGCCTCCCCGAGGGCACGGTCGAGGTCAGCAACGGTGTCGGCGATGGTCTGCCATTCCTCGGGATTGCGAGAGGCTGAGCGTTCGGCGTACTGCTGCCATTGCGTCGTGTCTCCGTAGCGCTGACGGGCTTGGGCGGGCCAGTCCGTGTTCCACTCGGGGCCGAAGATCGCGGCCTGCTGCTCGACGGTCAGCAGCAGGCCGCGCTCGTGGGCGGCGATCATCCGATCCAGGCCGGCGCTGAGCTGCTGGAGGCGGTCGATCCGTTGGGCAACCTGGGTGCGCTGCGCGCGCAGTGCGCCGGGCACGTCTGCGGTCGCGTCGTCCAAGATGGCCCGAATCCTGTCCAGGTCGAGGCCGATCTCCCGGTAGACGACGATGCGGTGTAGGCGTTCGAGATCGCCAGCGGTGTAGAGCCGGTATCCGGCAGTCGTGCGCAGCGACGGTCGCGCCAGACCGATGTCGTCCCAGTGGTGCAGCGCGCGGACTGTCACGCCCAGACGCGTCGCGACCTGACCGACGGTCAGCCCGTCGACGTCAGTGGCATCAGGCATGCTCCTCATTGTCGCCGCGACCGACGCCCGGTGGGGTGATCCCCATGGCTTCAAGGTTCCGCGCCTCCTGACTGGCCGGATCAAAGGGCTTCGCCGCAGTGAAAACGATCCGCGCGTTCTCGGGGGTGACCACTTCCACATCGCGGGTGTTCCATGGAGTGTCCCGTGGGCCATCGACCGAGTTCGGGATCAACGCACGACAGGCCTCGACAAGGGAATCGATCTGGTTGAGCACGCACGCGAAACTGACGCTCATCGCTGGCGCCTGCTCCGGAACGCTCGCCGCCGAGACGAGGAGTACGTCCTGGAACGCCCACCGGCGCAGGTGCACAAGCGTGCCGGGGATGCTGAACAGCTCGAAGAACCCGAGTCCACGAGTCCAGAAGTCCACCGACGCCGCCAGATCGCTCGTGGGGATCGACGCGAACGCGGGCATTCCATAGATGCCCCGGAACGGCTCTGGCGCAACCGCATCCGGGCCGGGATCGGGCACGGGGCTCATCTCAAAAGCGTTGTAGTAGTCGCTCATGCACCCACCCTCCGGCCTCACGCAACGTAAGGGTCAAGCCGGGTTCGTGAATCCGGTCCTATCGCTGCGATGCGACCCGGTCGTGGCCGGGTACACCTAGGTCGGCGCCGGCGCGGGCCCGTGCCGTCGTCCGCACCCCGACCGCGAGGCCGGTCAGAACCAGGGCCCGTTGGCATGCCCTCGTCCGACAGCGCCGAGGCGCAGGCCAGGCGAGGGAAGCGCGCAGGCCAGGCGAGGGAAGCGCGCAGGTCAGGCGAGGGAGGCGCGCAGCGCGGCGTCCTTCTCGGCGACCAACTGCTCCAGGTCCGCCTGGTAGGCCGCCATCCGGTCGAGCAGGGCCGGGTCGCCGGCGGCCAGGATCCGTACGGCGAGCAGCCCGGCGTTGCGGGCGTTGCCGATCGACACGGTGGCGACCGGGATGCCGGCCGGCATCTGCACGATGGAGAGCAGCGAGTCCATGCCGTCGAGGTGCTTGAGCGGCACCGGCACGCCGATCACCGGCAACGGCGTCACCGAGGCGACCATGCCGGGCAGGTGCGCGGCGCCACCGGCCCCGGCGATGATGACCTTCAGGCCCCGGTCGACGGCGGCGCGGCCGTACTCGATCATCTTGGTCGGCGTGCGGTGCGCGGAGATCACGCCGACCTCGTACGACACCTCGAACTCGGCCAGCACCTCGGCGGCGGCCTTCATGGTCGGCCAGTCCGAGTCGCTGCCCATGATCAGCCCGACGGTGCCCACAGCGGCGTCCGCACGTTCCCCGGTCACGCTCACTGGTGTCCCTCCCGCAGCCAGCGGGCGGCCCGCGCGGCCCGCGTCCGTACGTCGTCCAGGTCGTCGCCGAGCACCGTGACGTGCCCGATCTTGCGGCCGGGTCGCACCTGCTTGCCGTAGAGGTGCACCTTGGCGCCCGGCTCCGCCGCGAAGAGGTGGTGCAGCCGCTCGTCGATCGACATCCCGCCCGGCTCGCCGCCGAGCACGTTCGCCATCACCACGACGGGCGCGGTCAGCGAGGTGTCCCCCATCGGGTAGTCGAGCACCGCCCGCAGGTGCTGCTCGAACTGCGACGTACGCGCGCCCTCGATGGTCCAGTGCCCGGAGTTGTGCGGCCGCATCGCCAGCTCGTTCACCACGATCCGGCTGCCGGTGGGCGCGGTCGGGTCGGCGACCTCGAACAGCTCCACCGCGAGCAGGCCGACCACGCCGAGCGCGGTGGCCAGGTCGATGGCGAGCTGCTGGGCGGCGACCGCCAGTTCCTCCGGCAGGCCCGGCGCGGGGGCGAGCACCTCGACGCAGATGCCGTCCCGCTGCACCGTCTCGACCACCGGGTACGCGGCGACCTGCCCGAACGGCGAGCGGGCCACCTGCACGGCGAGTTCCCGGCGCAGCGGCACCCGCTCCTCGACGATCAGCCGGGTGCCACCGGCGAGCAGCGTCGCGGCCAGCTCGGCGGCCTGCGCCGCGTCGCCGACCAGCCACACGCCCCGGCCGTCGTACCCGCCGCGGGCCGCCTTGAGCACGACCGGCCAGCCGGCCTCGTCGCCGAAGGCCACCAGGTCGGCGGGCTCAGCGACCGGTCGCCACGCCGGGTTCGGCGCGCCCAGCTCGCCGAGCCGCTCCCGCATCACCCGCTTGTCCTGCGCGTGCAGCAGCGCGTCGGCCGGCGGGAAGAGCTTCACGCCCTCGGCGGCCAGCGCCCGGATGTGCTCGGTGGGGACGTGCTCGTGGTCGAAGGTGACCACGTCGCAGCCCTTGGCGAAGGTGCGCAGCGCGGCGAGGTCGGTGTGGTCGCCGTACTGGACGTCGGCGGCGACCAGCGCGGCGCCGTCGTCGGGGGCCAGCGCGAGCACGCGCAGCGACTGGCCGAGGGCGATCGCGGCCTGGTGGGTCATCCGGGCCAGCTGGCCACCACCCACCATGCCGACAACGGGCAGACCGGTACGGGAATCCATAGCGGCGCCAGCCTATCCGGGCGACCCGTCCCCCGCCCCGCGGGATGGCGCAGCGAACACCCGCCCACCCTGCTGAAATCATGATCACATGACGATGCGTACCCTTCTCCGTGGCCTGCCGGTGCTCGCCCACGACATGCCGTCGTTCGATCCCGCTGCCGCCCCGGCCGACCCGTCGGCGCTCTTCGTCGAGTGGATGGCGGGCGCGATCAACGCCGGTGTCGACGAGCCGCACGCGATGACCGTCTCCACCGTCGACGCCGACGGCATGCCCGACGCCCGGGTGCTGATCCTCAAGGACCTCGACGAGGACGGTTGGCATTTCGCCACCAGCTCGGCCAGCGCCAAGGGTCTCCAGCTCGCCGCGAACCCCCGCACCGCGCTCAGCTTCCACTGGCGTGAGCTGGGCCGCCAGGTCCGGGTGCGGGGCATGGCAACTGTGGCGGACCCCGCCGTCTCCCGGGCTGACTTCCTGGCCCGTCCGCAAGGGTCACGGGTCGCCAGCCTGGCCGGTCGGCAGAGCGACCTGCTCACCGAGCCCGCCGAGCTGGACCGCGAGCTGGACCGGGTCCGCGAGCGGCTGGCCGCCGCCCCGGACCTGGTCGCCGGGACGCACACCGTCTACACGGTCGCGCCGCACAGCGTCGAGTTCTGGCAGGCGGACGCGGAGCGCCGACACGTCCGGCTGCGCTACCGCCGCGCCGGCGGAGAGTGGGAGCGCGAGCTGCTCTGGCCGTGAGCCGCCGCGCGGGTCGCCCGGGCTTCGGCGCAACCCGCGCGCGAGCCGCGCCGGCCGGCGGCCTCAGCGCGCGAGCTGGCCGGCCAGGTCCTCCACCGTCGTCACCGGGCGCTCGCAGACGAAACCCCGACAGGCGTACGCGGTGGGCTGCCCGTCGACCATCGGCCGGTCGGCGAGCAGTGGCACCCCGGCCTGTCCCGGGCGGCCCGCCACGATCACCGCGCCGGGCGGGGCGTGCCGGTGCGCCGCCGCCACCAGCGGGTCGCCGGTCGGCTCGTCGGTGACCACCGCGATCTCGTACGGCCCGGAGAGCAGCGCCTCGCCGACGGTGGCCGCGTAGCCGGTGAACCGGGCGTGCCGGCCGACGATCGGCGCCACGGTCGACAGCGCGGCCTCGGCGGCCTCCCGGTAGCGGGTCTCACCGGTCAGGGCCGCGTACGCGACCAGCGCCGCGACGATCGCCGAGCGCCCGGACGGGGTGGCGTTGTCGGTGGGGTCGGCGGGGCGGGCGACCAGCCGCTCGGCGTCGTCGGCGGTGTCGTAGAACCCGCCGCCGGGGGCGGCGAACCGCTCCAGCGCGACGTCGAGCAGCCGTCCGGCCAGCGTCAGCCAGCGCCCCTCCCCGGTGAGCTGGTGCAGCGCGCAGAACGCCTCGGCCACGCAGCCGTGGTCCTCCAGCACGCCGGCGGGCTCGCCGACCACGCCGGCCCGGGAGACCCGGCGCAGCCGCCCGTCCACGATGTGCCGCTCGGCGAGCACCTCGCCGATCCGGACCGCGGCGGCGGCGGTGACCGGGTCGCCGGTGAGCGCGGTGTGCTCGACCAGCGCGGTGACCGCGAGCCCGTTCCAGGAGGCGACCACCTTGTCGTCCCGGGCCGGCTGGGCCCGGGTGTCGCGGACCTCGCGCAGCCGGGCCCGGATCCGCTCCCACCGGGCGGCCACGTCCGGGGCGGCGTCGTCCACGTCCCGGGCCAGCCGCAGCACGCTCGTGCCGTGCTCGAACGATCCTTCCTCGGTGACCGCGAACAGGTCGGCGGCGAAGCGGCCGTCGTCCTCCCCCAGCGCCTCCACGAGCTGCTCCGGGGTCCAGGAGTAGGTGAGCCCCTCGACGCCCTCGGTGTCCGCGTCCAGCGCGGAGGCCAGGCCGCCCTCGGGCGTGCCCAGGTCGTCGATCATGAAGGCGGCGGTCTCGGCCGCCACCCGGGCGGCGAGCGGGTCGCCGGTCAGCCGCCACAGCTGGGTGTACGCCCGCAGCAGCAGCGCGTTGTCGTAGAGCATCTTCTCGAAGTGCGGCACGATCCAGTGCGCGTCGACCGAGTAGCGGGCGAAGCCGCCGGCGAGCTGGTCGTAGATGCCGCCGCGGGCCATCGCCTCGCAGGTGTGCCGGGCGACCTCCAGGCTCCGCGCCGAGCCGGTGCGCTGGTGGTGCCGGAGCAGGAAGAGCAGGTTCATGTGCGGCGGGAACTTCGGCGCGCCGCCGAAGCCGCCGTTCACCTCGTCGTACTCCCTGCCGAGCTGGTCGGCCGCGGCGTCGAGCAGCGCGGCGTCCAGCGGCGCGGTGGGGCCGCCGACGGCCTGGGCTCCGCCGATGGCCTCGACCACGGCGGCGCCCTGCGTGATCACGGCGTCCCGCTGGTCCCGCCAGGCGGCGGCGACCGACTGGAGCAGCCGGACGAAGTTCGGCCGGGGGAAGTAGGTGCCGCAGAAGAACGGGGTGCCGTCCGGGGTGGCGAAGACGGTCATCGGCCAGCCGCCCTGCCCGGTCATCGCCTGGGTGGCGGTCATGTAGACGGCGTCGACGTCGGGTCGCTCCTCGCGGTCCACCTTGATCGAGACGAAGTCGTCGTTCATCAGGGCGCCGACCTGCTCGTTCTCGAACGACTCGTGGGCCATCACGTGGCACCAGTGGCAGGCGGCGTAGCCGACCGAAATGATCACCGGCACGTCCCGGCGCTTCGCCTCGGCGAACGCCTCGTCGCACCACGGCCACCAGTCGACCGGGTTGTCGGCGTGCTGGAGGAGGTACGGGCTCGTGGCGTCAGCGAGTCGGTTCACCCGACGACCATAACCAGCCGGTGCCCCGCCCGCCCGCGCTCCGCGTGGGCGCCCGCCCGAGCGGTGCGGTGCGGCGGGCCGGGTCAGGAGGCGCCGTCGGCGCGCAGCGGGAAGACGTTCGGCCGGGCCTCGTCGAGCAGGGTGCCCAGCACCGCGCCGATCTTGTCGGCCGGCATCGGCTTGAAGAAGTGGTAACCCTGCGCGGCCGTGCAGCCCAGCTCGGCCAGGGCGGACCGCTGCTCGGCCGTCTCCACGCCCTCGGCGACCACCCGCAGCCCCAGCTCGTGGGCCAGGCCGACGGTCGTCCGCACGATCGCCGCCGCCTCCGGCGAGTCGGCCATCCGGATCACGAAGGAACGGTCCACCTTGAGCTCGTCCACGGCGATCCGGGTGAGGAACGTCAGCGAGGAGAAGCCGGTGCCGAAGTCGTCCACCGCGAGCTGCACGCCCATCGACCGCAGCGTGGTGAGCACCTCGTCGATGACCTCCAGCTCGCTCATCACCACCGTCTCGGTGATCTCCAGGACCAGCCGGTCCGGCGGCACCTCGTGCCGCCGCAGCGCCTCGGCGATCTCGGCGGGCAGGCGGGGGTCGAGCAGGCTGCGCGCCGACAGGTTGACCGAGATCGGCACGTCGACCCCGTCCCGGGCCCAGCCGGCGGCGACGGCGAGCGCCTTGTCCAGCACGTAGCGGGTGAAGCTGCCGAGCTGCTCGCTGTTCTCCACCGGCCGGATGAAGTCGTGCGGGCCGAGCCAGCCCCGGCGCGGGTGCCGCCAGCGGATCAGCGCCTCCACCCCGGTCGGCGCGCCGGTGGCCAGGTCGACCGCGGGCTGCAACGCCAGCACCAGCTGGTCGTCGACCTTCAGCGCCTCGCGCAGCTCGGCCAGCAGGGCCAGCTGGTCGGTGCTGGCGGCGTCCCTGGTGGAGTCGTAGGCGGCGACGCTGCCGCCGCCCTCCTTGGCCTGGTACATCGCGATGTCGGCCCGGCGCAGCAGCTCGGTCAGGTCGGCGGTGCCGGCGTCGGCGACCACCACCCCGACGGAGACCTCGACGGACATCCGGACCCCCGCCACCTCGGTCGGCGCGGCGAGCCGCTCGGCGATCTCGCGGGCCTGCCGCAGCGCGTACGCCATCGCGGCGGTGCGGTCGCCGAGCACCGGGACCGACGTCAGCAGCAGGGCGAACTCGTCGCCGCCGAGCCGCGCGAGCAGGTCCCCGGGGCGGGCGAGGGTGCCCAGCCGGTTGGCGGTCAGGCGCAGCAACTGGTCGCCGGCGGCGTGCCCGAGGGTGTCGTTGACCTCCTTGAACTGGTTGATGTCGAGCAGCAGCAGCGCCACCGGATGGTCGTGGGCGAGCTGCCGCAGCGCCTGGTCGCCCTTGCTGAGCATGGCCGACCGGTTCACCAGCCCGGTGAGCTGGTCGTGCACCGCCTCGTACGACGAGCGGGCGGTCACCAGACGCAGCTCCCGGTGGGTGGCGGCGTCGTGCAGGGCGGCGGCGAGGGCGTCGCCGAACGCCGCCACGGCGTCGCGCTCCCGGGCACTGGGCGGGGCCGAACGCGGGAAGCGGACCCGCAGCTCGCCGACCCGGGCGGCGCCCACGGTGAGGGTGCGGACCAGCTCGTGCTCCTCCGGGTCGGTCCGGCCCGGCGGCGCGACCTCCCGGTCGACCAGGTGACCACCCGGGTCGCCCCGGTAGCGCCGCCACCGGCCGTCGCCCCGGGCGACGTCGACGTCGACGAGTTCGGCGTTGAACAGCGCCAGCGCCCCGGTCACCGCGGCGGTGGCGACCCCCCGCTCGTCGAGCTGGTTGAGCGCGGCCGTGGCCTCGGCGAAGGCCCGCCAGGTGCGGCGCTCCTGGTCGGCGCGGAGCCGGTGCCGGTAGGTCTGCTGGAGCAGCCAGAGCGGCGGCGGGAGCAGCAGCAGCCAGCGCGCGTCGAGTTCCAGCAGCGCCACCACGACCAGCCCGACGGCGACGTTGCCGACGAACATCAGCAGCTTGCCGCGGAGCGCGGCGAGCAGCGGCGGGGCGACCGGGATGCCGTGCCGGAGCGCCAGGGTGGCCCCGCCCAGCCAGGCGGTCGCGAGCAGGTAGGTGACCGACCCGGCGACCACGGCCAGGGCGAGCCCCGGCGTCGGCGCGGCCAGCAGCGGCCGGCCGAGCGCGGTGGTGACCGAGACGGCCAGCGCGGTGGCGGCGGCCAGCGAGGCCGTGATCCGGACGACCTCCAGCACCGGCCGGCGGTCGCCGAGCAGCGACATCGCCGACCAGGCGAGCCCGGCGCCGAGGAGCGTGGCGGAGGGCAGCCAGCCGGCGGGCGCGAGGTAGAGGCAGATGATCAGCGCGGCCTCGCCCCAGGTGATGCTCACCATTCCGGCGGCGGTGCGGAACCGCAGCCGGGCCAGCTGGGCGACGGCGAACACGACGACGGCGATGCCGAACCGGGCCGGCCCGCCGAACGCGTCGTCGGCGGGGAGACGCGTCGGCAGGGTCCACCCCACCGCGGCGGCGACCAGGGCGGTCAGCGCGACGGCGGCGGTGAGCAGGAGCAGCCGCGGCGGGGTGCCGCGGTCTTCGAGCCGGTTGGGTGGCTCGCCGGCCATGCCGGAGGTCACCGATCCCCTCCGCCCACGGGCCGATCGCCGGTACGCCGGGCGGCCGCTGCTGTGGTGGTCATCGGCGCCCCCTCCCGCGCACGGCTCGGGAACTCTTGGTCCCCCGGCGGAAGGCTAAGGCAAACCCGGTGGCCGCAACAGGGGGCGGCGACCCGGTTCGACGTGAATCATGCGTGGACTACCCGTTGCGGCGCTGCTGACGCCCCTTGGGGGCGCCCGAGGATGAATCCTGCGCCGGCGTCCCGTCTGTCGGATCGACGACCGCCGCGTCCGCCCGGTGCGCGTCGACGGACGGCCCCTGCTGGGGGAACCGGTCGGGCAGCCGGCGCAGCCGGGCGTTCATGTTGCGGATCAGCAGGATGGTCGCCGTCGCCAGGACCAGGATGAGGAAGAGGCCCATCGGCCCCGCCAGGCCACCCGAGCGGGTGTCCCCGAAGTTGTTCTGGGCGAGCACCTGTGCAGCGGTCAGCATGGCGTTCCTCCGGTGTGCGGTTGGTGACCAGCGTAGCCGCCCACCGGATCAGCGGGCGTGGACCGTCTCGCGGACCCCGGCGAAGAGGTCGGACTCGGGCAGCGGGCTGTCGACCAGCGAGCGGACCAGCTCGAAGTCCTCCGTCGGCCAGGCGCGCCGCTGCACCTCCATCGGCACGTGGAACCAGAAGCCGTCCGGGTCGATCTGGGTGGCGTGGGCCCGCAGCGCGTCGTCGCGGACCGGGAAGTAGTCGGCGCACTCCACGCGGGTGGTGATCCGGGGGCCCTTGTCGGGCCGGTCCTCCCAGCGGGTGAGCCACTCCTCGTAGGGCGACTCCCGGCCGGTGGCGAGGATCGCCTCGTGCAGGGCCATGATCTTGCCCTTCGAGAAGCCGATGTCGTAGTAGAGCTTGAGCGGCTGCCACGGCTCGCCCAGCTCCGGGTAGCGCTCCGGATCGCCGGCGGCGTCGAAGGCCGCCACGCTGATCTTGTGCGTCATGATGTGGTCGGGGTGCGGGTAGCCGCCCTGCTCGTCGTACGTGGTGACGACGTGCGGGCGGAACTCGCGCATCAGCCGCACCAGCGGGCCGGCCGCCACCTCGACGTCCTGGAGGGCGAAGCAGCCCTCCGGCAGCGGCGGCAGCGGGTCGCCCTCGGGCAGACCGGAGTCGACGAAGCCGAGCCACGCCTGCTCGACGCCGAGGATGGCCCGCGCGGCGTCCATCTCGCCCCGGCGGATCTCGGCGATGTTGGCCCAGACGTCGGGCCGGTCCATCTTCGGGTTGAGCACGCTGCCGCGCTCGCCGCCGGTGCACGTGACCACCAGGACGTCGACCCCCTCGGCCACGTACTTCGCGGTGGTCGCGGCGCCCTTGCTCGACTCGTCGTCAGGGTGTGCGTGAACGGCCATCAGTCGCAGTCGCTCTGCCAACGTCGGCGCTCCTCGTCTCTGGCGGCCGGCGGACCCCCCGCGGGACCGCCCGGCTGACCTGCCGGCATCCTCCCCCCGCGCCGGGACCGGGCGGTGCCGACGTGTCATTCTTGACGACGGGACGGGCTGGGAAGATGGAACTCTGCCATTCTTGCCGATGCCGCCGACAACAACGCCAGGAGATACCCGCCGGTGACCGAGACGCACGCCACACTTCCGCCGGGCGCGCCTGCCTTCCCGCCCGGCCGGTACGGCCGCCGCCGGGAACCCGGCCGCCGCCGGCCGCTGCTGGCGGCGCTGCTCGTGATCGCCCTCGTCGCGGTCCTGAGCCTGGTCACGGTCCGGCTCTACCGGCAGTACGGCGACCCGAACTACGACGCCCAGGTGATCACCTACACCGGCATCACCGACAGCCAGGTGCTGGTCGACTTCCGGGTCAGAGTGCCCGAGGGCGGGTCGGCGGTGTGCCTGCTGCGCGCCCGGGACCGCGCCGGCGCCGAGGTGGCCAAGGAAAGGGTCACGGTGACCGCCCGGCCGGGCCAGCGGCAGGTGACGACGCAGCACCGGCTGGTCACCAGTGCCCGCCCCTTCATCGGCGAGGTGGTGCGCTGCCGGCCCCCAGCCTGAGCAGCCACGACGCGGGCCGGACGCGCCGGCACAGGCGACACGGCGGCGCCGGACGGGGTGCCGCCGGTGATCGTCGACACCCCCGTGTCGTACCGCACTGGTAGCTTGGAGGTTCACCTGTCAGCCAGCACGCACATCTGAGGAGATCGCCTGTGTCCACTGGCAACGAGGCGCCCGCCACCTGGCTGTCCCAGGACGCATACGACCGGCTCCAGGCCGAGCTCGACGAGCTGATCGCCAACCGGCCGGTCATCGCCGCCGAGATCAACGCCCGGCGCGAGGAGGGCGACCTGCGGGAGAACGGCGGCTACCACGCGGCCCGCGAGGAGCAGGGCAAGGCCGAGGGGCGCATCCTCTACCTGAAGGAGCTGCTCCGCACCGCGCAGGTCGGCGAGGCGCCCACCGCCGACGTGGTGTCCCCCGGCATGGTCGTCACGATCTACTTCGACGACGACAAGGACGACACCGAGACGTTCCTGCTCGGCTCCCGGGAGATCGCGTCGACCACCGACCTGACGGTCTACAGCCCGGAGTCGGCGCTGGGCAAGGCGATCCTGGGCGGCCGGGCCGGTCAGACCTGCACCTACACGGCCCCCAGCGGCGCCGACATCAAGGTGACCGTGGTCGGTTTCGAGCCGTTCTCCGGCTGATCCGCACCGCCCGGCACTCGCTCGCCGCCACACGGCGGTGAGCGCCGGGCGACGCTCCGCACATCCCGCTGAGGCGTGGCACCGACCGGTGTCACGCCTCAGCCGCGAAGACCACCTGGTAGCCGCTGGCCCGCAACGCGCTGATCAGCGTGTCGGAGTGCTCGACGCCCCGGGTCTCCACCGACAGCGCCACCTCCACCTCGCCCAGGCGCAGGTGCGGGTTGGCCCGCTGGTGCTCCACGTCCACCACGTTCGCCCGGTGCTCGGCGATCTCGCTGAGCAGCGAGGCGAGCTGCCCCGGGCGGTCCGTGCAGCGCACGGTCACCCGCAGGTAGCGGCCGGCCGCGGCGAGGCCGTGCTCGATCACCCGGAGCATCAGCAGCGGGTCGATGTTGCCGCCGGAGAGCACCGCCACGACCGGCGGCTCCACCTCGACCGCGCCCGCCAGCAACGCCGCCACGCCCACCGCGCCGGCCGGCTCCACCACCTGCTTGCCGCGCTCCAGCAGCATCAGCAGCGCCCGGGAGATGTCCTCCTCGGAGACCGTGACGATCTCGTCGACCAGCTTGCGGACGTGGGTGAAGGTGATCTCCCCCGGCCGCCCGACGGCGATGCCGTCCGCGATCGTGCTGAACGACGGGAGGCGTACCGGCTCGCCGGCCACCAGGGAGGGCGGGAAGGCTGCCGCGCTGGCCGCCTGCACGCCGATGACGCGCACGTCGGGCCGCAGCGCCTTGGCGGCCACCGCCATGCCGGAGACCAGCCCACCGCCGCCCACCCCGGTGACGATCGTCCTGACCTCGGGGCACTGTTCGAGGATCTCCAGGGCCACCGTGCCCTGGCCGGCGATCACGTCCCGGTGGTCGAACGGGTGGATGAGCGTCGCCCCGGTCCGCTCGGCGAAGGTCTGCGCCGCGACCAGGGACTCGTCGACGGTGTTGCCGACGAGTTCGACCTGGGCGCCGTACCCCTTGGTGGCGGCGACCTTCGGCAGCGGCGCGTTCACCGGCATGAAGACCGTGGCGTGCGTGCCGACGAGGCCGGCGGCGAGCGCCACCCCCTGGGCGTGGTTGCCGGCGCTCGCCGCCACCACGCCGTTGGCCCGCTCCGCCTCGGACAGCCGGGAGATCCGCACGTACGCGCCGCGCACCTTGTACGAGCCGGCGCGCTGCAGGTTCTCGCACTTGAGCCACGTCGGCCCGCCCAGCGCCGCGCTGAGCGGCCGGGAGGGCTCCAGCGGGGTCGTCCGGGTGACGCCCGCGAGCAGTTCCCGCGCGGCGCGCACGTCGGCGAGACCGACCAGTTCCGTCATGCCCTGATCGTGCCACCCGCCGCCCCCGCCGCCCGCACCGACGCCCACACCGGAACCATCCGCGATCTTGCACCTTGGGCCCGCAAAGCGCACCGTTCGTCCCCGTTTGCCGGGGCGGAAACCGCAAGATCGCGGGGGCGGGGCGGGGGGTTAGACGGTGGCGGGGGTGCGGGGGTAGGTGGGGGCGTGGCGGGACCAGGGGGCCTGCATCTCGAACTGGCCGGCGACGCCGAGCAGCAGCAACTCGGAGCCGGGCGGGCCGATCAGCTGCACGCCGACCGGCAGCCCGTCCGGACGGCGGCCGACCGGCACCACCAGGGCGGGCAGGCCGGCGACGTTCCACGGCGCGGCGAACGGGGCGTACCGGATGTTGGCCAGCATGTTGGCCCGCCAGGACCGGGCGGACCAGCTCGCGGCCTCCGGCGGCACGGTGGCCAGGGCCGGGGTGAGCAGCAGGTCGACCGAGTGGTCGGCGAAGAAGCCGATCGAGCGTTCACGCCAGGCGGCCCGGTCGGCCTCCCGGACGTACCCTCGCCGCTGCGCCCACTCGCCGAGGGCGACGTGCCGGCGGCTGCGCCGCTGGAGGCCGCGCCGGTCCAGCCCGGCGGCGCGCACGTCGGCGGCCGCCGCGGCGAACCAGGTGGCGATCCCCTGCAGGCCCAGCGCGGTCGGGTAGACCGGATCGGCCGGCACGGTGTCGTGACCGGCGGCGGCGAGCAGCCGGCCGGCGGCGGCGACCGCGTCCCGGTTGGGCTGGTCGGGGTGCACGCCCCGCACCGGCGAGCGGAGCGAGACGCCCACCCGCAGCCGCTGCGGCGGGACCAGCGTCTCCGGGCGGCGGCCGGCCAGCACGGAGAAGCCGACGGCCGCGTCGGCGACCGTGCTGGTGAGCATGCCGTGCTCCGTGAGGCCGAACCAGTCCTCCGCGCCGAGCTGGCACGGGACCACGCCCCGCCCCGGCTTGAGCCCGACCAGGCCGCAGCAGGCCGCCGGGATGCGGATCGAGCCGAGGCCGTCGTTGCCGTGGGCGATCGGCACCAGCCCGGCGGCGACCGCGGCGGCCGCGCCGCCGGAGGAGCCGCCGGGGGTACGCCCGGCGTCCCAGGGGTTGCGGGTGACCGCGGTCTCGTCGTCGGTGATCCCCCAGAGCCCCAGCTCCGGCATCCGGGTCACCCCGAGGATCACCGCGCCGGCGCCGCGCAGCCGACGGACCACCTCGTGGTCGGCCTCGGCCACGGGCGTACGGACCGCGGCCGACCCGTTCCAGGTGGGCAGGCCGGCGACCGGGGTGTTCTCCTTGACCGCCACCGGCACCCCGGCCAGCGGCAGGTTGGCCAGGTCCTCCTGCTCGTCGACCTTCTCCGCCTCGGTGATCGCCTCCCCGCCGCGTACCGTGCGGAACGCGGCGAGGTCGGCGTCGACCCGGGCGATGTGGTCGAGGTGGTCCGCGACGACCTGGGTGGCCGTGACGTCGCCCCGGCGTACGCCCCGGGCGATCTGCTTGGCGGTCGCCCCCACCCAGGTCGGCATGATGTCCTGCACGGCCACCCTCCCAGCCAGCGGTCAGCCCAGCGCCTGCTCCAGATCGGCGAGCAGGTCGTCGACCGTCTCGATGCCGACAGACAGTCGCACGAGATCGCCGGGAACTTCAAGCGGCGAGCCGGCAGCACTTGCGTGTGTCATCCGGCCCGGGTGCTCGATCAGGGATTCCACGCCGCCCAGCGACTCGGCGAGCACGAACAGCTTCGCCCGGTTGCAGATCTCCACGGCGTGCTCCTCGCCGCCGGCGGCCCGGAACGAGATCATGCCGCCGAACCGGCGCATCTGCTTCGCGGCGACCTCGTGGCCGGGGTGCGAGGGCAGCCCCGGGTAGATGACCTGACCGACCTTGGCGTGCCCGTCCAGGTAGGCCGCGATCCGCTCGGCGTTGTCGCAGTGCCGGTCCATGCGGACGCCGAGGGTCTTGATGCCGCGCAGGGTGAGCCACGCGTCGAAGGGGCCGTTGATGGCGCCCATCGCGTTCTGGTGGTAGCGCAGTTCCTCGCCGAGCCCGGCGTCGGCCGTGACCAACGCGCCACCGACCACGTCGGAGTGACCGCCGACGTACTTGGTGGTGGAGTGCACCACCACGTCCGCGCCGTGCGCGATCGGCTGCTGGAGGTACGGCGAGGCGAAGGTGTTGTCGACCACCAGCAGGGCGCCCGCGTCGTGCGCGACCCCGGCCAACGCGGCGATGTCGGCGATGCCGAGCAGCGGGTTGGTGGGCGTCTCCACCCAGACGATCTTCGTCCGGCCGGGCTCGACGGCGGCCCGGATCGCGTCCGGGTCGGAGACCCGCGCCGGGGTGTAGTCCAGGCCCCAGCGCTCGGCGACCCGGGCGAAGAGCCGGTACGTGCCGCCGTACGCGTCGTCGGGGATCACCACGTGGTCGCCCGGCTTGCAGACGGTGCGCAGCAGGGTGTCCTCGGCGGCCAGTCCGCTGGCGAAGGCGAGGCCGACCGCCCCGCCCTCCAGCGCGGCGAGGCACTCCTGGAGCGCGTCGCGGGTCGGGTTGCCGGAGCGGCTGTACTCGTAGCCCAGCCGGGGCGCGCCGACGGCGTCCTGGGCGTACGTGCTGGTCTGGTAGATCGGAGGGATCACCGCGCCGGTGCGGGCTTCCGGGTCCTGACCGGCGTGGATGGCGAGCGTCTCGAAGCCGTGACTCATTCCCGTGAGGCTAGTCGCCGGGGCCGCAGGAGGCGTCACAACCCGCGCCCGACGGATCACCCGGCTCTGCCACCGCACGACCGCCCTTCACGGCGGCGGTTACCCTGCCCGGGTGAGCGGGTGCGTGTTCTGCGGGATCGTGGCGGGCGGGGTGCCGGCGTTCCGGGTCGCCGACGAGCCGGACGGGGTCGCGTTCCTGGACACCCGGCCGGTCTTCAAGGGGCACGTGCTGGTGGTGCCGCGCACCCACCTGGTCACCCTGGCCGACCTGCCCGCCGAGGGGCTGGCCGGCTACTTCGGCCTGGTCCGGCGGCTCGCGTTGGCGGTGGAGACCGGTCTGGGGGCCGGCGGCACGTTCGTGGCGATGAACAACAAGGTGTCCCAGTCGGTCCCGCACCTGCACACCCACGTGGTGCCCCGGACGAAGGGCGACGGGCTGCGCGGCTTCTTCTGGCCCCGCACCCGCTACCCCGACGACGCCGAGGCCGAGGCGTACGCCACCCGGATCACCGCCGCCCTGTCCCCCGCCTGACGGTCTGAGTGGCGGCGGGGCGGGTAAGGAAGGCGGGTCCGGCGGTGTTGCACGCTGGGAGAGGTACGAGAGGAGTCCCACCGTGTTCCTGCGCCGTATGAAGGCCGAGCTGCCCACCCCCGACCAGGCCCTGCCGGGTCGTCTGATCGCGATGCCCGTCGCGGATCGGCACGAGGTGCTGGGCACCCCCCTCAAGGGTCCGTTCCCGGAGGGTTCGCAGGTGGCCGTGTTCGGCATGGGCTGTTTCTGGGGCGCCGAGCGGCTGTTCTGGACCCTGCCCGGCGTGCTCACCACGTCGGCCGGCTACGCGGGCGGCATCACGCCGAACCCGACGTACGAGGAGGTGTGCTCGGGCATGACGGGGCACGCCGAGGTGGTCCAGGTGGTCTACGACCCCAGCACGATCAGCTACGAGGACCTGCTCAAGGTCTTCTGGGAGAACCACGACCCGACCCAGGGCATGCGCCAGGGCAACGACGTGGGCACCCAGTACCGGTCGACGATCTACGCCACCACCGACGAGCAGCTCGCCACCGCGCAGGCGTCGCGGGACGCGTTCGCGCCGATCGTGGCGCGCGCCGGCAAGGGCGAGATCACCACGGAGATCGACCGGCTCGGCGCCTACTACTTCGCCGAGGATCACCACCAGCAGTACCTCGCACCCACGAAGAACCCGAACGGGTACTGCAACCACGGCCCGAACGGGCTGAGCTGCCCGGTGGGCATCGCCCGCACCGCCGGCTGAGCCCGCGCGACGCCCGCGAACGGGTCTGCGGTGTTTGTCACACCGCAGGCCCGTTTCCAATCAGGCACCGGGCGACGCCGGGCGGGAAAACTCCGGCCGGCCCGGGGGCTTGACACGCGAAGGCGCGCATCCTAGCAACCGCCCACTCCCCCGACATCAGCTCAACGGGCGAACCGCACCGGCCTCTGGCAGCATTGCCTCGCATGTGCGGACTTGCGGGAGAGTTCCGCCGTGACGGCTCGCGCGCCGACGTGTCGGCGGTGGAGCGCATGGCGGCCACGATGAGCGACCGGGGGCCCGACGACAGCGGCGTCTGGGCCCAGGGCCCGACGGCCCTCGGACACCGACGACTGAAGATCATCGACCTCTCCGCCGCGAGCGGGCAGCCGCTGGTCGACCCGGGCGCGGGGCTGACCGGAGTCTTCAACGGGTGCGTCTACAACTACCGCGAGCTGCGCGAGGAGCTCCAGGCCAGGGGCCACCGCTTCTTCTCCTCCGGTGACAGCGAGGTCGTGCTCAAGGCGTACGCGGAGTGGGGGCTCGACTTCGTCGACCACCTGGTCGGCATGTTCGCCGTGGCGATCAGCGAGCGGGACACCGGCCGGCTGGTACTGGCCCGGGACCGGCTCGGCATCAAGCCGCTCTACGTGGCCGAGACACCGGGCGTGGTGCGCTTCGCCAGCACGCTGCCCGCGCTGCTGGCCGGCGGCGGGATCGACACGACCATCGACCCCGTCGCGCTCGCGCACTACCTGAGCTTCCACAGCATCGTGCCGCCGCCGCGCACCATCCTGCGCGGTGTCGCCAAGCTGCCCCCGGCGACCGTCCGGGTCTACGAGGCCGACGGCCGCACCTCCGAGCGGGTCTACTGGGACCCGGCCTTCACCCGCGCCCCCGAGCGGGCCGGCTGGTCCGAGAAGGACTGGCAGGACGCCCTGCTCGAGTCGCTGACCACCGCCGTGCGCCGGCGGATGGTCGCCGACGTGCCGGTCGGCGTGCTGCTCTCCGGCGGCCTGGACTCCAGCCTGGTGGTCGCCCTGCTCGCCGGCGAGGGCCAGCGCGGACTCTCCACCTTCTCCATCGGCTTCGACTCCGTCGGCGGCCGGGAGGGCGACGAGTTCCGCTACTCCGACCTCGTCGCGAAGACGTTCGACACCGACCACCACCAGATCCGGGTGGCCGCCGCCGACCTGGTGCCGCCGCTGGAGGCGGCCGTCGCCGCGATGTCCGAGCCGATGGTCAGCCACGACTGCGTGGCGTTCTACCTGCTCAGCGAGGTGGTCTCGCAGCACGTCAAGGTGGTCCAGTCCGGCCAGGGCGCGGACGAGATCCTCGGCGGCTACCACTGGTACCCGCCGCTCGCCGGGGTGGGCCGGGACGAGGCGCTCGACACGTACGCCCGGGCCTTCTTCGACCGGGACGCGGCCGGGCTGGCCCGGGTGCTGAACCCGGCCTGGCTGGCCGACGGCGACCCGGCCCGGGGGTTCGTGGCCGCGCACCTCGGCCGGGCCGGCGCCGGGACGGCGGTCGACGCCGCCCTGCGGATCGACACCCAGGTCATGCTGACCGACGACCCGGTCAAGCGGGTGGACAACATGACGATGGCGCACGGGCTGGAGGCCCGGGTGCCCTTCCTCGACCACGAGTTCGTCGAGCTGGCCGCGAGCTGCCCGCCGGAACTCAAGCTGGCGCAGGGCGGCAAGGGCGTGCTCAAGGAGATCGGCCGCCGGGTGCTGCCGCACGAGGTCATCGACCGGCCGAAGGGCTACTTCCCGGTCCCCGGCCTCACCCACCTCGAGGGCAAGCTCCTCGACCGGGTACGCGACGCGCTCTCCGCGCCCGAGGCCCGCCGCCGCGACCTGTTCCGCGCCGACTACGTCGACGCGCTGCTCGCCGACCCGAACGCCGAACTGACCCCGCTGAACGGAAACAAGCTGTGGCAACTCGGACTCCTGGAAATGTGGCTCCAGAGCCACGGAATCGACTGACCATGACCGACACCTTGGCCACCGGCTCGGCCCGGACCGACCGGTACCGCGGCGGCCGGCGACGGGAGCCGGTCGGGCCCGGCGGTGACCCGATGGCCCCGGGGACGACGGAGACCCCCACCCGCGACGGCGACACCGACGTGGTGCTGGACTGCGGCTGGGGCCGGCTCGTCTTCGGGCAGACCTTCGCCGACCAGGCCGCCGTCGCGGCCGTGCTGCGTTCCGAGGCGGCCGGCTCCCGGGACATCTGCATCTACCTGCGCGACCCGCACGTGCTGGTGTCCCGGCTGCCCGACGAGCTGTTCATCGACCCGTCGCTGACGTACCGGCTGCCGCTGGGCGGCGACCGGCCGGCCGGCGACGACGTACCGGGGCTGACGATCCGCCCGCTGCGGGACGCCGCCGACGCGGACGCGGTGAACCGGATCTACGCCCGCAACGGCATGGTCACCGCCCCGGTCGACGTGCTCGTGGCCAACGCCCGCACCGACCGCTTCCTGCACCTGGTCGCCGAGGACGCCACCGGCGAGGTCGTCGGCACCATCACCGGCG
The DNA here is from genome assembly GCF_040639595.1 of Micromonospora sp. NPDC023814. NCBI lineage: Bacteria > Bacillati > Actinomycetota > Actinomycetes > Micromonosporales > Micromonosporaceae > Micromonospora > Micromonospora sp. NPDC023814. Next base: position 125,792 of record NZ_JBFAAF010000001.1, on the reverse strand, counting down.
TGGACCACGTCGCGGTCTTCGACGACCCGGACAACGGGGCCAGCCTGTGGTGCCTCACCGTCGACTTCAACACCGCGCCGCCCGGCACCGGCCAGGCCCTGATCACCGCGCTGGCCGCCCGGCTGGTCGCGCGCGGCCGGGCGTACGTGGACCTGTCCGTGCTCGCGGAGAACGCCGGGGCGATCCGGCTCTACGAGCGACTCGGCTTCTACCGGACGTCGACGCTCTGCGTGAAGCGGAAGAACCCGATCAACGAGCGGCTCTTCCTGCCCGCCACGCCGGAGGGGTACGACCAGCTCAACCCGTACGCGACGATCGTCGCCGACGAGGCGATGCGGCGCGGCATCCGGGTGGAGGTGACCGACCCGGCCTGGGGCGAGCTGCGGCTGACCAGCGGCGGGCGCACCGTCCTGACCCGCGAGTCGCTGTCGGAGCTGACCTCGGCCGTGGCGATGAGCCGCTGCGACGACAAGCGGGTGACCCGCCGGATCCTCGCCGAGGCGGGCCTGTCGGTGCCGCGCGGGCGGACCGCCACCGGCGACGACGGCGACGCGACCTTCCTCACGGAGGTCGGCCGGGTGGTGGTCAAGCCGGCGCGGGGCGAGCAGGGCAACGGCATCACGGTGGGCGTACGCACCCCCGAGGCGCTGGCCGCCGCCGTCGAGCTGGCCGCCCGGTTCTGCCCGGACGTGCTGATCGAGGAGATGCGCGCCGGCGAGGACCTGCGGGTGGTCGTCATCGACCACGAGGTGGTGGCCGCCGCGGTCCGTCGGCCCGCCTCGATCACCGGCGACGGGGTGCACGACATCGCCGAGCTGATCGAGCGGCAGAGCCGCCGCCGGGCCGCCGCCACGGGCGGCGAGTCCACGATCCCGATCGACGACATGACCCGGGACGTGCTGGCCGAGGCCGGCCACGAGCTGCACGACGTGCTGCCGGAGGGGCAGGTGCTGGCCGTACGCAGGACCGCCAACCTGCACACCGGCGGCACCATCCACGACGTCACCGCCGAGCTGCACCCGGCGATCGCCGAGGCGTGCGTGACGGCCAGCCGCGCGCTGGACATCCCGGTCACCGGGCTGGACCTGCTGGTCGGAGCGCCGGACGGGCCCGAGCACGTCTTCATCGAGGCCAACGAACGGCCCGGCCTGGCCAACCACGAGCCGCAGCCGACCGCCGAGCGCTTCGTCGACCTGCTCTTCCCGGGCACCCGCGCGCCGCAGCGGCTCTGGTCCCCGGTCGGCCCGGGAGGCGCCGCGTGAGCCCGAGGCCCCTGGAGATCGACCTGGACTACCTGCGCCAGGTGCTGGTGGAGCTGCTGGAGATCCCGAGCCCGTCGGGGCGTACGGACCACGTGCAGCAGTACGTGGGCGAGCGGCTCTCCGCGCTCGGCATCGGCTCCACGCTGACCCGGCGCGGCGCGCTGAGCGCCTTCCTGCCCGGCCCCCGCTCCACCGGTGCGGACCGGGCGATCGTGGTGCACACCGACACCATCGGCGGCATGGTCAAGCGGCTGAAGGAGAACGGCCGGCTGGAGCTGAAGCCGATCGGCACGCACAGCGCCCGGTTCGCCGAGGGCGCGCACGTGCGGATCTTCACCGACGACCTGGACCGGGTGATCACCGGGCAGGTGCTCCCCCTGAAGGCCAGCGGGCACCGCTACAACGAGGCCGTCGACTCCCAGGGCATCGGCTGGGAGCAGGTCGAGGTGCGGGTCGACGAGCCGGTCGACGACATCGCCGGCCTCCGCGCGCTGGGCATCGACGCCGGGGACTTCGTCGCGTTCCTGCCGAACCCGACGGTCACCCCCTCCGGGTACGTCAAGTCCCGGCACCTGGACGACAAGGCGGGCGTGGCGGCGGTGCTGACCGCGTTCAAGGCGATGGTCGACGCCGGCGTACGCCCGGCGGTCACCGCGCACCTGCTGGTCACCGTGACGGAGGAGATCGGGCACGGGGCCAGCCACGGGCTGGACCCGGACGTCGCGGAGATCGTCTCCGTGGACGCGGCGGTGGTCGCCCCCGGCCAGCAGTCCCGGGAGGACGCGGCCACCCTGGCGATGGGCGACGGCGTCGGGCCGTTCGACTACCACCTGACCCGCAACCTGGCCTCGATCGCCGCCGAGCACGGGGTACGCCTGGTCCGGGACGTCTTCGACTACTACCGCTCGGACGTGGCGGCGGCGGTGGAGGCCGGGGCGCACGCCCGGGTGGCGCTGCTCGGCTTCGGCGTGGACGCCACCCACGGGCACGAGCGCACCCACCTCGACGGGCTGCGCCAGCTCACCCAGCTGCTCTGCCTCTACCTCCAGAGCGACCTGGTCTTCCCCGAGTGGGACGCCGAACCGGAGGGCGACCTGGCCGACTTCCCGTCGCTGGCCGTGCAGCCGGCCAGCGAGGAGGGCCCCCGCGAGGGACCCATCGGCATCACGGAAACCGCCTAGACGTATTCCCCGGGAGCCTGTGATCGAAATCCGTTGCCGGCGGCCCGGTCGCTGGATAGCGTGGCCGTACACGGGAAAGGAGGTGGTCCAGACTTGTATAGCAATCGGACTCGTGAGGTGGCTGTCCGCTAGCCGCTGTCCTCGACAGTAAACTCGTCCGCCGCGAGGCGGGCACAGGCACCATCGTCGAGACCGTGTGGCAGCGGTGCGGCGAATCCACGACAGCCACCCGACCCCCGGGGTGCCGGCCCAGTCCAGCCGGCCCGCGCGCGAGCGCGGAAGCCCCGGGGGTCGACCCTTTTCCGGGCCGGGTGGCCGACGCAGCCGGAGGTCAACCGTGTCGATGCGCGAGCTGGTGGTGCTCGGGACGGCCAGCCAGGCCCCGACCCGGCAGCGCAACCACAACGGGTACGTGCTGCGCTGGGACGACGAGGTGATCCTCTTCGACCCCGGCGAGGGCAGCCAGCGGCAGCTCCTGCACTCCACGGTCACCGCCACCGACCTGACCCGGATCTGCGTCACCCACTTCCACGGCGACCACTGCCTCGGCCTGCCCGGCACCATCCAGCGGCTCTCGCTGGACCGGGTGCCGCACCCGGTGGCGGTGCACTTCCCGGCCGGCGGCGCGGAATACTTCGCCCGGCTGCGGCACGCCAGTTCCTTCCACGAGACCGCCGAGCTGCGCGTCGAGCCGATCGAGGCCGACGGGCAGCGGATCACCCTGGGCGTCGGCACGCTGGAGGCCCGCCGGCTGCGGCACCCGATCGAGACGTACGGCTACCGGCTCGTCGAGCCGGACGGCTGCCGGATGCTGCCGGAGAAGCTGGCCGCGTACGGCATCGCCGGGCCGGCCGTCGGGGAGCTGAACCGGGTCGGCCACCTCGACCTCGACGGGCGCCGCGTCACCCGGGAGAAGGTGAGCGTGCCCCGGCCCGGGCAGCGGTTCGCGTTCGTGATGGACACCGGGATCTGCGACGGGGTCTACGCCCTCGCCGAGCACGCCGACCTGCTGGTCATCGAGTCGACCTTCCTCGACTCGGAGGCCGCGCTCGCCGCCGAGGTCGGCCACCTCACGGCGGGCCAGGCCGCGCGGGTGGCGGCCGAGTCGGGCGTACGCCGACTCGTGCTCACCCACTTCTCGCAGCGGTACGCGGACGCGACCCGCTTCGCCGACGAGGCCCGCGCGCACTTCGACGGCGACCTGGTGATCGCCGAGGACCTGACCACCGTGCAGGTCCCGCCCCGGCGGGTAGCCTCGGCCGGGTGACGGTCACCCTCCGCCCCGCCACCGCCGCCGACCTGATGCCGGTCGGCGCCCTGCACCAGCGCTCCCGGGTCGCGGCGTACGCGTCGTTCGTCCCGCCCGAGGCGCTGGCCGAGCCGGGGCCGGACGCGATGGGACGCTACTGGGTCGAGCGGTGGGGGTGGGAGCGCGACGACCACCGGATGACCGTCGCCGAACGCGACGGCCGGCTGGTCGGCTTCAGCTACCTCGGCCCCGACGACGAGGGCGACCCGGCGACGGGCCTGCTCAACGCCCTCCACCTCGACCCGGCCGAGCGCGGCCGGGGCACCGGGCGGGCCCTCATGGTCGACGCGCTGGACGCCATGCGCTCGCGTGGCTGGTCGCGGGCGGTGCTGTGGGTGCTGGCGTCGAACGCGCACGCCCGGCGCTTCTACGAGCGCGGCGGCTGGGTCCGCACCCGCACCGCACGGGACGAGCACCTCGGCCCGGTGGTCGTGCCCCAGCTCCGGTACGACCGACCGCTCTGACCGCCGTCTGCGTGTAAGGAAGGGACCCTTGTTAACGCTATGCGTTAACAAGGGGCCCTTCCTTACACCGTCAGCGGGCGCCGAGGTGGGCGAGCAGGTCCTGCCGGGTGAGGACGCCCTTCGGCTTGCCGTCGACCAGCACCAGCGCGGCGTCGGACTTCTCCAGCAGGCCGACCGCCTCGCTCACCGGCTGCCCGCCGCCGATCATCGGCAGCGGCTCGGCCATGTGCCGCTCGATCGTGTCGTGCAGGTGCGCCTGACCGGTGAACAGCGCGTCGAGCAGGTCCTTCTCGGCGATCGAACCGGCCACCTCGCCGGTCACCACCGGGGGCTCGGCCTTGAGCACCGGCAGCTGCGAGACGCCGTACTCGCGCATGTAGTCGATCGCGTCGCGGACCGTCTCGGTCGGGTGCACGTGCACCAGTTCGGGCAGGCCGCCGGGCTTGTTGGCCAGCGCGTCGGCGACCGTCGGCTCCGTGCCGGAGTTGTCCAGGAAGCCGTACCGGGCCATCCAGGTGTCGTTGAAGATCTTCGACAGGTAGCCCTTGCCGCTGTCCGGCAGCAGCACCACGACCACGTCGTCCGGGCCGGCCTTGCGGGCCACCTCCAGGGCGGCCACCACGGCCATGCCGCAGGAGCCGCCGACCAGCAGGCCCTCCTCGCGGGCCAGCCGCCGGGTCATCTCGAACGACGCCTTGTCGGAGACCTCGATGATCTCGTCGGCGAGGCCCCGGTCGTACGTCTCCGGCCAGAAGTCCTCGCCGACGCCCTCGACCAGGTACGGCCGGCCGGTGCCGCCCGAGTAGACCGAGCCCTCCGGGTCGGCGCCGATGACCTTGACCCGACCCTCCGACGCCTCCTTCAGGTAGCGGCCGATGCCGGAGATGGTGCCGCCGGTGCCGACGCCCGCCACGAAGTGGGTGAGCCCGCCCCCGGTCTGCTCCCACAGCTCCGGGCCGGTGGTCTCGTAGTGCGAGCGCGGGTTGGCCGGGTTGCTGTACTGGTTGGGCTTCCAGGCGCCGGGGATCTCCCGGGCCAGCCGGTCGGAGACGTTGTAGTAGGAGCGCGGGTCCTCCGGCGCCACGGCGGTCGGGCAGACCACCACCTCCGCGCCGTACGCCCGCAGCACGTCCTGCTTGTCCTGGCTGACCTTGTCGGGGCAGACGAAGACGCACTTGTAGCCCTTGAGCTGGGCCACCAGGGCCAGGCCGACGCCCGTGTTGCCGCTGGTCGGCTCGACGATCGTGCCGCCGGGCTGGAGGATGCCCGCCTTCTCCGCGTCCTCCACCATCCGCAGCGCGATCCGGTCCTTCACCGACCCGCCCGGGTTGAGGTACTCCACCTTCGCCAGCACGGTGGCCTGGATGCCGGCCGTGACGTTACGCAGCCGTACCAGCGGGGTGTTGCCGATCAGCTCGACGACGTTGTCGTAGTACCGCACCTCGTTGTTGCCCTTCTCCTCCGGCGCCGCCGGCGGCGGCCGGGCAGACGTTTCTCGACGCCCAGGGTACGTCGGTTCAGGACACCACGTGCCCGGGGATCACGGACCTGCGGCGGGCCTCCCACTCCAGGAACCGCTCGGTCTCGGCGAGCACGCTGCCGGCCAGCCAGGTCACCATGACCGCGTCGTCGGCCAGCCCGAAGATCGCCAGCGGGATCTCCGGCAGCAGGTCGATCGGCGAGACGATGTACGCCGTCGCGGCGGTCATCAGGGCCAGCCGCAGGCCGCCGTCGTACTCCCCCCGGGTGGTCGCCCGGATCATCCGGGGCAGCGCCGCGAGCCGCGCCCCGAGCGACGGCCCGCCCCGCGACCCCGCCGCGAGCGCCCTCGCCAACGCGCTGAACGCGGCGCTCCGTTTCAATGTCTTCCCCATGTTCGGCCCCTCTCCGCGTGCCAGGGTGACGTGCCGGCGCAACTGTCGCCCGGTCACCGGAACAGGTACCCAGGACGGTCGTCTTCCAGCCACCCGCGAGCCGACACGACGACGGCGGCGTGTCGTTCCGGCGCGATAATGTCGCTGCATGGGGGTCGTTGGTTCCGCCGTCCCGGTTGGTTCGCGCTGGCAGCGCGCTCGGCAGATCGCCCGCCTGGCGGCGATCGGCACGGGCGCCGCGGCGGCCGCCGCGGTGGCGACCGGCGGCGTGCTGCTCGGGCAGGCCCGGCAGGCCCGCCGCACGATCCCGATGGCCGAGGCGCCGCCGCCCCGCTGCGACGGGGTCTACGGCGCGAAGCTGCCCGGCCCGCCGGTCACCATGGTCGTGCTGGGCGACTCGTCGGCTGCCGGCTACGGCGTGCACCGCCGCCGGGAGACGCCGGGCGCCCTGCTCGCCACCGGCCTGTCCCGCCGCCTGCAGCGGCCCGTCCGGCTGCACCGGTTCGCGGTGGTCGGCGCCATCTCGGCCGTGCTGAAGCACCAGGTGGAGGCGGCGCTGGAGTGCCGGCCCGACGTCGCCGTGATCCTGATCGGCGGCAACGACGTGACCAACCGCACGCCGCCCGGCCTGGCGGTGCGCTACCTGGTCGAGGCGGTCCGCACGTTGCGCGCCGCCGGCTGCGAGGTGGTCGTCGGCACCTGCCCCGACCTGGGCGCGATCCGCCCGATCCAGCCGCCGCTGCGCTGGCTGGCCCGGCGCTGGAGCCGGCAGCTCGCCGCCGCCCAGACGGTGGCCGTGGTCGAGGCCGGCGGCTGGACGGTCTCCCTCGGTGACCTGCTCGGCCCCCGGTTCACCGCCGAGCCGACCCGGATGTTCGCCTGGGACCGGTTCCACCCCTCGGCGGAGGGCTACGCCGTGGCCGCCGCCGCGCTGCTGCCGACCGTGCTGTCCGCGCTGGGTGCCGGGCAGGAGCGGCGCACTACCCCGGCCCGGGGCGAGGGCGTACGCTCGCTTCCCGCGGCCGCCCAGGAGGCCGCTCGGCACGCGGGCACCGAGGTCAGCGGCACCCAGGTGCGGGGGCGCGACCGCGGCCCCGCCGGTCGGTGGGCGCAGCTGCGCCGACGGGCCTTCTTCGGTGTCGGCGCGGTGCCGCAACCCGGCCCCGCCGCCGACTCACCCACTCTGGAGGGACTGGCATGAGCGAGCGCTTCATCCCCTCGGGGCTCGCCGGTCGACTGGGTCGGGCCGCGACGCTCTCCCTGATTGCCGGCACGGTCGGCGGCGCCGCCGTCCTCGCCGGCCAGGCCTTCGTCGCCCGGCACCGCCAGTACGCCCAGCCGGAGCTAGGGCTGGCGCTGCGCGCCACGGTCGGGCGGGCCGGCGCCCCGCCGCTGCGGCTGGTGCTGCTCGGCGACTCGTCCGCCCTCGGCGTCGGGGTCGAACGACTCGACGACACCATCGGCGGCCAGCTGGCCAACCTGCTCGCCGAGGGCCCGAACGGCCGGCAGGTGCACCTGTCCAGCGTCGGCGTCTCCGGCTCCCGCTCGACGGACCTCGCCACCCAGGTGGCCCGGGCGCTGCTCGGCGAGCGCCCCGACGTGGCGGTGATCCTGATCGGCGCCAACGACGCCACCACCCTGCGTCGGCCGGCGGAGGCCGCCGCCTACCTCGCGGCGGCCGTGCACCGGCTCCGCGAGGCCCGGGTGGAGGTGGTCGTCGGCACCTGCCCCGACCTCGGCGCCGTACGCGCGATCGCGCCGCCGCTGCGGCACCTGGTCGGCTGGTCCGGCCGGCGGGTCGCCCGCGCGCAGACGGCGGCGGTGCTCGACGCCGGCGGCACGGTGGTCGACCTGGCCACCGAGACGGGTCCGGTGTTCCGCGCCGACGCGGGCACCCTGTGCCACGACGGCTACCACCCCTCCGCCGACGGCTACCGGGTCTGGGCGCACGCCCTGCTGCCCGCCGTCGCCGCAGCCGCCGCGGTCGCGTCCCGGCGCTGACCCGCCGGGGCGTCGCGGTCGCGTCCGACCGCTGACCCGCCGGGCGTCGCGCCCCCGCCGGACGTGACATTTCCCGGTCGGCCGCCAGCTTCCGCGCGAAGTTACCGACGGGTTAGCGTTGGTTCCATGCCGACTGAGTCGTCCCGCGACGCCGTCATCGTCGCCACCGCCCGCTCCCCCATCGGCCGGGCGCACAAGGGGTCCCTGCGCGACGTCCGCCCGGACGACCTCGCCGCGACCATCGTGCGGGCCGCCCTGGACAAGGTCCCCCAGCTCGACCCGACCGAGATCGACGACCTCTACCTGGGCTGCGGCCTGCCCGGCGGCGAGCAGGGCTTCAACATGGCCCGGGTCGTCGCCACCCTGATGGGCCTGGACACCCTGCCCGGCGCGACCCTCACCCGCTACTGCGCGTCCTCGCTGCAGACCACCCGGATGGCGATGCACGCGATCCGGGCCGGCGAGGGTGACGTCTTCGTCTCCGCCGGCGTGGAGACCGTCTCCCGGTACGCCCGCGGCAACTCCGACGGCCTCCCGCCCGAGGCGCAGGCGCTGGTCGGCGGCGGCTGGGAGAACCCGCGCTTCGCCGCGGCGGCCGAGCGGTCGAAGGCCCGCGCCCAGGGCGGCGCCCCGGTCTGGACCGACCCGCGCGAGGCGGGCGAGCTGCCGGACATCTACCTGACCATGGGGCAGACCGCCGAGAACCTGGCCCAGGTCCACGACGTGACCCGCGCCGACATGGACGAGTTCGGCGTACGCAGCCAGAACCTCGCCGAGAAGGCCATCGCCGACGGCTTCTGGGCCCGGGAGATCACCCCGGTCACCACGCCGGACGGCACGGTGGTCAGCACCGACGACGGCCCCCGGCCCGGGGTCACCCTGGAGGCGGTCTCCGGCCTGAAGCCGGTGTTCCGCCCGGACGGCCGGATCACCGCCGGCAACTGCTGCCCGCTCAACGACGGCGCGGCCGCCGTGGTGGTCATGAGCGCCCAGAAGGCGAAGGACCTCGGGATCACCCCGCTGGCCCGGATCGTCTCCACCGGCGTGACCGCCCTGTCGCCGGAGATCATGGGCCTCGGCCCGGTCGAGGCCACCCGGCAGGCGCTCAAGCGGGCCGGCATGACCATCGACGACGTCGACCTGGTGGAGATCAACGAGGCGTTCGCCGCCCAGGTGATCCCCTCGTACCGCCAGCTCGACATCCCGCTGGAGAAGCTGAACGTGATGGGCGGCGCGATCGCCGTCGGGCACCCGTTCGGCATGACCGGCGCGCGGATCACCGGCACCCTGCTCAACGCCCTGGACTGGCACGACAGGACCATCGGCCTGGAGACCATGTGCGTCGGCGGCGGCCAGGGCATGGCCATGGTCGTCGAGCGGCTGAGCTGACCCCGCCGGCCGGCGGAGAGCAGGGCGGCCGAAGACCAGGGCGGCCGGAGCCCGGGGCGGCCGGCCGGCACTCCCGCCCGCGGGGCGGGAACGGCGTTGGAACTAGAGCGCGTCGCGGGTCGCCGTCACCTCGGCGGCGGCCCGCGCCAGCGCCTCGGGCGGCGGGGCCGCGGCGACCAGGTCGGCGGCCACCACCCGGAGCTGGTCGGGCAGCGCGAGGTCGTTGTCGAGCCGGGGCACCACCCGCCGGGGCTCACCCGCGGCGTCGGCGGCCAGGTTGGCGACCTCCTGCACCAGCCGGTGCACCAGGTCGGCACGCGACACGTTGCCGCCGGCGGCCGTGGCCGACCAGCGCGGCTGCTGCCAGTGCCCGACCTGACGGACCAGCAGGTCCACCGCCCGGCTCAGCTCCCCTGCGCTCACCACCCGAGTCTACGAACCCACCCCGCCGGGCGCGGGCGGGCGGGGTGGCGGCCGGGTCAGCGGCGCAGGTAGCCGAGCAGGCGCAGCAACTGCCAGTAGAGGAAGACCAGGCCGGTCAGCAGGCCGAACGCGCAGAGCCAGGCGTAGCGGCGGGGTAGGCCGTCGCGTACCGAGCACTCGACCAGGTCGAAGTCGAGGACGAAGCTGAACGCGCCGGCGACGATCGCCACCCCCGAGAAGGCGTACGGCAACCAGCCGACCTCGCCGGTCAGTCCGTAGATTTCCAGCCCCTGCCGGCCGGAGACCAGGTACGCCAGCAGGTTGACCACGCTGAGCACGACGATCCCGAACAGCGTGCCGACGACCAGCCGGGCCAGCCGCGGCGTGGCCCGGACGAGGCGGGCCCGGTAGAGCAGCGCCATGCCGAGGAAGACCCCGAAGGTGCCCGTGACCGCCTGGACGACGATGCCCGGGTGGACCAGTTCGAAGGCCCGGCTGGCCACCCCGAGCAGCAGCCCCTGGAGCAGGGCGTAGCCGACCATCGGCACCGGGTTGGTGATGCCGCGCCAGGAGATGACCACGACCAGCGCGATCCCGGCCAGCGCGGTGCCGGCCAGCGCGGCGGGGAGCCACGCCGCCGGCGGCACGAGCAGCCAGGCTGCGGCACCGGTGGCCCCGGTGAGCAGCAGCAGCCCGACCGTACGGGCCACCACGTCGTCGACGGTCATCGCCTCCGGGTCGCCGACGCCCAGCACCCGGCTCTGCACCCGGGCGGTCTCGTCGAACCGGGTGAGCACCGGGTTGCTGCTGCGCACGTCGCCTCCCTGCTCGGCGTACCCCCACGCAGTCACTCTGCCCCCGCCGGCCGGGCGGCGGCGGGAAACGCCGGGACCGGCGCGGGTGCGAAAACGACGGCGCCCGCCCCCGCGGCAGCGGGGACGGGCGCCGGTCGGTCGCGGGCGACGGTCAGTCGTCGCCCTGGAAGTAGCTCAGCAGGCGCAGGATCTCGATGTAGAGCCAGACCAGGCTCACCAGGATGCCGAAGGCGGCGACCCAGGAGTAGCGCTGCGGCAGCCCCATCCGGACGCCGTCCTCGACCTCCTTGAAGCTGAGCACGAAGCTCAACGAGGCGACCACGATGCAGACCAGGCTGAAGCCGATCGCCAGCGGGCTGCCGTCGCGCAGGCCGGTGTTGATGTCGAAGAGCGCGAGCACGAGGTTGATCAGCATGACGGCGAAGAGGCCCGCCATCACGGCGATCATGCCCTTGACGAACTTCGGGGTCGCCCGGATGACCTTCGCCTTGTAGAGCATCGCCATCACGAAGAAGACGCCGAAGGTGGCGGTCACCGCCTGGAGCACGATGCCGTCGTAGAGCGAGTCGAAGAACTTGCTCACCATGCCGACGAAGACGCCCTCGACGACGGCGTACGCGACCACCAGCGCCGGGTTCGCCATCCGGGAGAACGAGATGATCAGACCGAGCACCAGGCCGACCACCGCCGCGCCGATCCAGGCGGCACCGAGCAGGGCGTCCGGCACCAGCACCCAGGCGGCCGCGGCGGAGACGCCGAGGATGCCGAGGAGGGTGACGGTCTTGACCACCACGTCGTCGATCGACATGGTGTTGACGGCCGGCGGAGCCGCCGGGTAGCCGGCCTCCGTCGGGTACTGCTGGGGGTAGCCGGGCTGTCCATAGGGCCCGGTCGGGGCGTACCCGGCGGAGCGCTCCCGCTCGGCCGCCTGGCCGAGCCGGGCGAGCACCGGGTTCGAAGTCTTCACTGTCAGGCCTCCCTCAGGGGGTCGTTGCACGTGAACGTGCCCCTCAAGAGTAAACGCCCAGGGCAGCCACGTGGTGATCGCCAAGCTGAGCGGATGCTGAGAGTGGCGGGGTGCCCGGGGCGGGGGTCGAACCCGCACGCCTTGCGGCAGCCGCTTTTAAGGCGGCCGTGTCTGCCGTTCCACCACCCGGGCGGGTGACACCGGACGCGTCGCCACGCCTGGTGCAGTGTCACGGTAGCCGGTCGGCGGCGACCCGGCGTACCCCGACGCCAGGGTCGCACTAGGGTCGAGGCCGTGAGCAGCGCAGCCCCCACGGCCCCCGACGCCGCCCCTGACCAGGACGTCCTCGCCGCCGACCGGCTGCCGCGCCGGCTCTCGCCGGCCCGCCTGCTGACCACGATCTCCCGGCACCGGGCGGGCGTCACGGTCGGGCTCCTCTTCGTCGCGCTGGCCGGCTGGCTCACCCACGGGCTCTGGCCCGACCCGGCGACCCGGGTCCTCGCGCTGAACCCGGCGGACCAGGCCCTCTACGAGTGGTTCCTCGCCGTCGACGCGCGGGCGCTGCTCGGCGACTTCGACCTGCTCACCGACCGGCTCAACGCGCCGGACGGGGTGAACCTGATGACCAACACCACGGTCATCGCGCTGGGGATCCTCCTCGCCCCGGTCACCCTGCTGCTCGGGGCGCCGGTCACCTTCGCGCTGCTGGCGCTGGCGAACCTGGCCGGCACCGCCGTCGCCTGGTATCTGCTCTTCACCCGGGCGCTGGGCGCCCACCGGGTCGCCGCCGCGCTGGGCGCCGCCCTCTGCGGCTTCGGCCCGGGCATGGTCTCGCAGACCAACAGCCACCTGCACATGACCGCCCAGTGGCTGGTCCCGGTGATCGTCTGGCTGGTGGTCCGGCTGCTGCGCGCCGCCGACCCCGCCGGCCGGGCCACCGCCGACGGGCCGGACCGCCGGCGGGTGGTCAGTTCCGCCGTCGGCCTGGCGGCGGCGGTCACGGCGCAGGTCTTCATCGGCGAGGAGGTGCTCTTCCTCTCCGCGCTGACGCTGCTGGTGATGGCGGTCACGTACGCCGTGACGGACCCTGGCCTGGCCCGCCGCGCCCTGCCCGGCTTCGCCGGCGGGATGGTGCTCGCCGCCGGGCTGGCCCTGCTCGTGCTGGCCTGGCCGCTGTGGTTCCAGTTCGCCGGGCCGCAGGGCGTCGCGGACGGCATGTTCAGCCCGCACTACTTCTCGGCTGACCTGCGCAGCTGGTGGACGGTGTCGCCGCTGTCGGTGGTCGGCAGCGACGGGGCCGCCCGGCTGACCACCGGCCCGGCCGAGTACAACACCTTCCTCGGGTGGCCCCTGCTGCTGGTCACCACCGCCTGCGCGGTCTGGCTGGGTCGCCGCCCGCTGGCCGTCGCGTGCGTGGTCGGAGCGCTGGCGATGGGGGCGCTGTCGCTCGGCCCCCGGGTGGTGCTCGACGGCGAGCGCACCGCCGTGCCGGGGCCGTACACACTGCTCTCCGGACTGCCCGTGGTGGACGGCGCGCTGCCGATGCGGTTCGCCCTCGCGACGCTCCCGCTGATCGCCACGCTGCTGGTGCTCGCGGCCGACCGGGCGCTGCGCGGCGCGGGCCGGGCCCGGCGGCTGGTCCCGGCGGCGGTCGGCGTGGCGCTGCTGCCGCTGCTGCCCGCCCCGCTGCCCACCGCCGAGCGCCCGCCGCTGCCGGAGTTCGTCACGGCCGGCCACTGGCGGCAGTGCGTCGAGCCGGGCGGGGTGCTGGTGCCGGTGCCGCTCGCCACGCCGCAGGAGCCGTGGCCGATGCGCTGGGCCACCGCCGCCGACGCCGCGTTCGGCATGCCGGAGGGCTTCTTCATCGGCCCGTACGGCCGGGACGGCACGGCGGCGATGGGCACCTACAAGCTGCCCACGTCCGCCCTGCTGACCGAGGTCGCCAGACGCGGCGGGCAGCCGGTGATCGGGGACCAGCAGCGGCGGCAGGCCGCGAAGGACGCCGACTTCTGGGGTGCCTCCTGCGTCGCGCTGGCCGTCGACACCCCGCACGCCGACAGCCTGCGCGGCACGCTGGAGCAGCTCTACGGGCCGTCGACCCGGATCGCCGACGCCTGGATCTGGCGGGTCTGACCGGCGTACGCCCGCCCGGCGCGGCGTGAACCCCGCCCCCACACGGACAGCAGGCCCCTCCGCGCGCGGAGGGGCCTGCTGTCCTGCTCGGTCAGGACCGGCGGGCGCCGACGGGCTGGGACGCCTCGGCGAACTCCTCGCGCGGGTCGTGCAGCTGGCCAAGGGCGACCACCTCACGCTTGAGGAAGAACGCCAGGGACCAGTCGACCACGACCCGGACCTTCCGGTTGAACGACGGGATCCGGCTCATGTGGTACGTCCGGTGCATGAACCAGGCCGGCCAGCCGGTCATCTTGATCCCGTACACCTGGGCGACGCCCTTGTGCAGGCCGAGGCTGGCCACGCTGCCGGCGTGCTTGTGCTTGTACTCCACTGGCTCGCGGCCGCGCACCACGTTGGCGATGTTGTCGGCCATCCGGGCGGCCTGGCGGACCGCGTGCTGGGCGCTCGGCGAGCAGTAGTTGCCCGGCTCCTTGGTCAGGTCCGGCACCGCCGCGCAGTCACCGGCGCTCCAGGCACCCTCGACCGCCCGGTCGCCGTCGACGATCTGGAGGGTCGGCAGGCAGGTGACCCGGCGCCGCTCGTCGCGGGGGAAGTCCGTCGCGTCCAGCATCGGGGACGGCTTGACGCCGGCCGTCCAGACGATGGTGTCGGAGCGGAAGCTGTCGCCGTCGGAGAGCTTCACCACCCCGTCGACGCAGGACTCCAGGCGGGTGTCCAGCCGGATGTCCATGTTCCGCTTGAGCAGCTGCTGGACCGTGTAGGCGCCCATGTCCCGGTCGACCTCCGGCAGCACCCGCTGGGTCGCCTCGACCAGCACCCAGCGCATGTCCTCCGGCCTGAGCTCCGGGTAGTACCTCAGCGCGTCCCGGGCCATGTCCTCCATCTCGGCGAGCGCCTCGATGCCGGCATAGCCGCCGCCGACGAAGGTGAAGGTCAGCGCGGACCGGCGGACCTCCGGGTCCGGCGTGACGGCGGCCACGTCGAGCCGGTCCAGCACGTGGTTGCGCAGGTAGATGGCCTCACCGATGGTCTTGAAGCCAATGCCGTGCTCGTGCAGGCCGGGGATCGGCAGCGTCCGCGAGACCGAGCCGGGGGCGACGACGACGTGGTCGTACGGAATCTCCCGGGTCGGGCCGCTGATCGGCTGCACCACGGCGGTCTTGCGGTCGTGGTCAATCCGCGTCACGGCGCCCGCCACCACCTTGCACCGCCGCAACTCCCGTCGCAGCGGCACCACGGAGTGCCGGGGCGAGATGTTGCCGGCCGCCGCCTCCGGCAGGAAGGGCTGGTAGGTCATGTGGGGCTGAGGGTCCACCACGATGACCTCAGCCTCACGGGAGCTGAGCTTCTTCGACAGGCGCAGGGCCGCGTAGAGACCGACGTGCCCGGCACCCACCACAAGGATCCGCTTCGGATTCACGTCATCTATCTTTCCCGGCGCGGCCCGGCTAATCCCGATCGCGCCCCTCTTCTGTGACGGAGCACAACCGCTGTGACCTGCGCAACGGCTGTTACCGGCAGGTTAACGGCGGCGCAGCAGCCACCCCAGCAACGCTGTCAACGCTATCGCCGTCAGTAGTCCGGCCGCGGTCGCGAGTTGGGATCCGGCGCCGTCGCCGAGGCCGCCGATCTCCACGAGGAGCACGCCGAGCACGAAGGTCCCCAGCAGCACCGCGCCGGCCCGCGCGAGCCAACGCACGATCACGTCCGGGTCGACCACCGCGTCGTACGGCAGGACGGCGGCCAGCGCGCAGAGGGTGTGCGTGAGGTAGAGCACGGCCGCCACGGCGAGCAGCCGCCAGAGCGCGATCGGCCGGCCGTACCCGTCGGTGGCGACCAGCCAGCCGCCGACCGTGACCAGCGCGGCGAAGGTCGGCCAGACCCGGCGCGGCCCGAGCGCCGGCAGCAGCGCCACCACGACCAGGGCGAGCAGCGGCCGGCCGAGGAGCACCTGCGACGGGTACGCCACCACCAGCCCGACCAGCGTGGTGAGGAAGATGCCGGCGCGGACCAGCAGCGGCGTCAGGCTGACCCGGGCGGCGGCGTACCGCACCGCCCGGACCCGCTCGACCGGATTCATCGAGCCCCCACCCTCGGGGCGGTGGCCAGCCGCGCCACGTCCCGCAGCACCTGGTCGAGGCTGCCCGCGCCGGCCCAGCGCACCACCGGCACGCCGTGCTCCCGCAACTGCCCGATCATGGTGTCCCGGTCCAGCCGCCACAGCCGGTACGCCACCTCGGCCCAGCCCCGGTCCTTGGGCGGGGCGAGGTCGGCCGGCAGGGTGTCCACCGCGACGACGAACCGCCCCGAGCGGGCCAGCCGGGCCAGCATCTGCGCCGACCGCTCGTCCAGCAGCGGGGTGAGGACCACCACCAGCGCGTCCGCGGAGAGCAACTGCGGCCCGAAGACCTGGTCGTACGGCTCGTGCGGGGAGGACTCGGCGCGCACGTCGAGCAGCCACTCCAGGACGGTCAGGTACTGCCGGCGGCCGGTGGCCGGGCGCAGCCGGCGGGCGGCCGGGCCGTACTCCAGCATCGACACCCGGTCGCCGCGGTGCAGGTAGTGCTCGGCGATCGCGGCGGCGGCCCGGACCGTGGTGTCCAGCACGGAGGCGGCGCCGGACACGCCGCCGGAGCGGCCCGCCTCGGCGAGCACGTCGAGCAGCACCACCACCTCGGCGTCCCGGTCGGAGAGGGTGGCCGCGACGTGCAGTTGCCGGGCGCGCAGCGACACGCGCCAGTCGATCCGGCGCAGCCGGTCGCCCGGGGCGAAGACCCGCACGCCGGCCAGCTCCCCGCCCTCGCCGGGCCGGCGCGAGTGGTGCGCCCCGACCAGGCCGGCGGCCCGGGGCATCGCCTCGACCGCGTCGAACGGCTCGGTCCTCGGGTAGACCCGGACCCGGGCCGGCTCGGTGACCACCGCGCGGGAGACCAGCAGACCCTGCGCGGCGGCGACCCGGGCGCCGGCCGGGCCGACCGGGTGCCGGCCCCAGCGCAGCGCCGTGCCGGCCAGCTCCAGGTCGACGGCCGCGTCGGTCGGGACGGCGGTCACGAAGGGCCGGTCGGCGACGGACGGGACGACGGCCGAGGGGGCGCCGGGCGCGGCCACCGCCCCGGCGATCGTGGCCCGCTCCACCCGCAGCCACGGCGAGACCCGGCTGCGGACCACCGCCACGTCGTAGTCGAGCACGTCCGGGTTGCCGACGCTGACCGTGCCGGTCAGCTCGCCGCCCTCGACCAGGTGCCCCTCGTCGGCGGAGATCCAGACCTGCGGCAGGGCGGCCGGCCGGCGGCGCAGCGCGCACGCGGTGCCGATCGCGAACGGGGCGGCCAGCACGATCAGGTCGACCCGGCCGAGCAGCACCCCCGCGATCAGCAGCAGGCCGGTGAGCAGCACCGCCCGGCCGAGCGCCCAGGTGGGCACCCAGCCGGTCGCGGGCTGCGGCCCCTGCTCCGGCGACTCGGTGCGGGGCGGCACGGCGGGCGCGACCATCAGTGCCCGGGCCGGCCGGCGGCGTAGCTGGGCAGCGCCCCGCTGGCCGGCGCCGGGGTCGCCTCCAGCACCTCGCCGACCACGAAGGACGGGTCGACGCGGCGCAGCCACATCTCCGGACGCAGCGTGATCCGGTGCGCCAGCGCGGGCGCCGCGACCTCCTTGACGTCCTCCGGCACCACGTAGTCGCGGCCGGCCATCACGGCCCGCACCCGGGCCAGCAGCAGCAGCGCCAGCGAGCCGCGCGGCGAGG
Source organism: Micromonospora sp. NPDC023814 (assembly GCF_040639595.1). Taxonomy (NCBI): domain Bacteria; kingdom Bacillati; phylum Actinomycetota; class Actinomycetes; order Micromonosporales; family Micromonosporaceae; genus Micromonospora; species Micromonospora sp. NPDC023814. The sequence continues at coordinate 108,226 of NZ_JBFAAF010000001.1, read as the reverse complement.
CGCCCACCAGCACCGACGGGTGCTCCCGGGTGGCGGCGGTCAGCGCGACGATGTAGCGACCGACGGAGTCCTCGACCACCACGTCCTCCAGCGCGGCCTGCATGGCGCGCAGCGTGGCCGCGTCGACCACGGGCTTGATGTCCGCCTCCTCGCGGCGGCGGGCCATCCGCCGGCGCAGCACCTCCCACTCCTCCTCGTGCTCGGGGTAGCCGAAGGAGACCCGCAGGAGGAACCGGTCGAGTTGCGCCTCGGGCAGCGGGTAGGTGCCCTCGTACTCGATGGGGTTGGCGGTGGCCAGCACGTGGAACGGCTCGTCCAGCCGGTAGGTGACGCCCTCGACCGAGACCTGCTTCTCCTGCATCGCCTCCAGCAGGGCCGACTGGGTCTTCGGCGGGGTCCGGTTGATCTCGTCGGCGAGGAGCAGGTTGGTGAAGACCGGGCCGGCCCGGAACGCGAAGTCGCCGCTGCGCTGGTCGTAGAGGAACGAGCCGGTGACGTCGGCCGGCAGCAGGTCGGGGGTGAACTGGAGCCGGCGGAAGTCCAGCCCGAGCGCCTGCGCGAAGGAGCGCGCCGTCAGCGTCTTGCCCAGGCCCGGCAGGTCCTCCAGCAGCACGTGCCCGCCGGCCAGGATGCCGGCGAGGACCAGCTCCAGCGCGTCCCGCTTGCCGACCACGACCTGACCGACCGCCTCCAGCACCGACCGGGCGAGGTGGCCGACCTCCGCGGCGGGCATGCTGCGGTCCACGTCGTTCATATCTTCTCCAGTTCGGCGACGATCGCCGCGAGGTCGCGCGGCGACGGGGGGCGGCGGGAGGGCGTGCTGAGGAAGGTCCAGAGCCGGTCGCCCAGCAGGTCACGGGCGCGGGCCGGGTCCGACTCGCGGGTCAGGCCGTGACGCTGACGCAGCCGCTCGTCGGCCAGTTCGCCGAGCCACGGCAGGACCCGCTCGGCGAACCGCTCCCGGCTGCTTTCGCACCAGTCCAGCGGGCGCTCCCAGCCGTTGATCGCGGTGCGCAGCGCGTCCCGGGCACCCCAGTTCCACGTGCCGTCGTCGTCGCCGGCCGGGACCCGGGCACCGGCCCGGGACGGGGGCGGGGGCGCGAGGGCGGCGACGACCCGGCGCACCACGAACAGCGCGACCACCCCGGCGACCAGGACCAGCAGGGAGACCTGGAGCCCCACCACGCGCAGGCCGGCGACCAGCACCACCACGACCGCCGCGATGCCGGCCAGGGCGCGGAACACCCGGCCGACCCGCCCGCCCCGGGACCGGCCGGCGCGCCCCGGCCGCTCCTCCTCGAAGCTCAGCAGGTCGTCGATGCTGGTGCTGCTCACCGCGCCACCTCATCACGCCGGGCGCGCGCCCGCCACGACCCGGTCACGTCGGCACCCCGGCGTCGCCGGCGACCACGGCGGTCAGCTCGGCGCGGAGCCGGCGCAGCGCCGCACGGGCCTGGTCGCGGGTGCGCTCGTCGACGGGCCGGGTGGCGTACCGCGCCTCGCGGTAGACGTGCGCGAACTCGGCCAGCACGTCGGCGCTGGCGATCGCCGGCACCCCCGCCGACGGGTCGCCCCGCAGCAGGCGGGTGACCAGGTCGGTGGGGGTGTCCCCGGCCAGCCGGGGCACACCGGCGCCGGCCGCGGCCTCTTCGAGGCGTACCCAGCAGGCGATGACCGCGGCGCGCGGGTCGGCGTCCGCGTCGTCCAGCTCCACCAGGCCGGCGTCGAGGGCGGCGGCCACCTCGCGGGCGGTGCCCTCGGCCGTGCGCCGGTTCCGCTGCCGCGGCAGTGCCCGGGTGGTGCGGCGCATCGCGCCCCGGACCAGCGTCCAGGCGAGGTAGCCGAACGCGGCGAGCAGGGCCGACCCCAGCAGCACGAGGGCTATCGTGCCGAGCCACGGCGGGATGCTCGCCTGGGTGGCCTCGCCGGCGTCCCGGGGCTCGACGGGGATCGACGCGGCCGGCTCGGCGGTCGGGTATTCCGGCACGTAGGGGATGTTGTCGGCGGGCGGGATCCGGCTGGCGCCGATCGACGAGTGGGCGGACGCCAACGCGGCGACGGCAAGCAGGACGCCGACTGCGGCGACCGGCCACCACCTGCGCAGCACGCTCAGATCCATCCGGGGTTACCTCCGGGCCGCCGGGGGGTGCGTCGCGGGCCGACGCGTTCCGTCCGTCATCGCCACCGCCCCCGCGTGCCTCAGTCCACCCCGGCCAACTGCTTCGCCCGGGCGAACACGTCGTCCAGCATCCCTGGTGTCAGCCGTCCGGTGAAGGTGTTCTGCTGGCTGACGTGGTAGCAGCCCAGCAGCTCCGGTGCGGCCGTGCCGGACCAGTGTGCCCCATGACCGAACGCCGGTCGCGGGGCGGGCGGGCGCTGGGCGTACACCTGACGCAGCACCGGCCACCACGCGGACCAGGCGAAGGCGCCCAGCGCGACCACGACGCGCAGGGTGGGCCGGATCAGCGCGACCTCGCGGTGCAGCCACGGTGCGCAGGTGTCCCGCTCGCCCGGGGTGGGCTTGTTGTCCGGCGGCGCGCAGCGCACGGCGGCGAAGATGCGGGTGTCCCGCAGGGACAAGCCGTCGTCGGCGGCGACGCTCGTCGGCTGGTTGGCCAGCCCGGCGCGGTGCAGCGCGGCGAAGAGCACGTCGCCGGAGCGGTCGCCGGTGAAGATCCGGCCGGTGCGGTTGCCGCCGTGCGCGGCGGGCGCCAGGCCGAGGATGGCGATGCGCGCGTCGGGGGCGCCGAAGCCGGGCACCGGCCGGCCCCAGTACTCCTGGTCGCGGAAGGCCGCCCGCCGCGTGCGGGCCACCTCCTCGCGCCACTCGACCAGGCGGGGGCAGGCGAAGCAGTCGCTGACGGCGGCGTCGAGGTCGGCGAGGTCGGTCGCCCGCGCGGCGCGGGCGACCACCTCGTCGGGCGTACGCGGCTCAGCCAAGCTTGGCCCGGAAGAGTTCGAGGGTGCGCGCCCAGGCGGTGGCGGCGGCGCGCTGGTCGAAGTTCTCCGGCCGGTCCTCGTTGAAGAAGGCGTGCGCGGTGCCGGGGTAGTCGTAGGTCTGGCACGTGCCGCCGGCGGTCTCGACGGCGCGGCGGACGGTCTGCACGCCGTCGGCGGCGGAGGTGCCGTCGGCTTCGGAGCAGTGGATGAGGGCGGCCTTGCCCGCGTAGTCGGCCCACTCGGAGCGCATCCCGTCCCAGGGCAGCCGGGGGTAGAAGGCGGCGGTGGCGACGATCCGCTCGGTGCGGCTGGCCGCCCACAGGGCCAGGCTCGCGCCGGCGCAGAAGCCCGCGCAGCCGACCTTGCCGGTGACCTCGGAACGCCCGGCGAGGTAGTCCGCCGCGGCGGCGATGTCCGCCGCCGCCTCGTCCATCTGCGGGCTGTTCAGCATCTGGCGCGGCTCGTCGGGCTTGCTGGCCGGGCCGCCGTGGCGGAAGTCCGGGGCGAGGGCCACGAACCCGGCCTCGGCGAACCGGTCCGCGACGGAGGTGATGTGGGGCACGAGCCCCCACCAGTCCTGGATGACGATGACCGCTGGGCTGGCCGCACCGCCGGACGGTATCGCGAGATACCCCTCGCGCGTACCCCCGTTGCTGGTGAAGCTCACCATTTCGCCCATCGGCCCGTCCTCCTAGCGGTCAGTCATCGTTGGCTGGTCGCCCAGTGGTCCTACGTGCCGGTAGCCTGCCACGCCGTGCGCGCCCCGGGGAAGACGCCGGAACAGTGGCATTCACCTCCCGTTCGCCGGCCGTACGCGGAGACGCCGACGGCGGCGCGGACCGTCGTCCGCGCCGCCGTCGGCGGTGCCGTGGTGCCGGTCAGGCCTTCTTGGTCAGGCAGAGCAGGTAGCCCTTCTTGCCCGGCTCGATGCTGTAGAAGACGTAACCGTCCTGGTCTTCCTTGATGTACTGCTCGCACGCCTCGCCGGAGCGGGCCTGCGCCTCGGTCTGCCCGTCGACCCGACCGACCACGTTGTACACGGCGTCGGTGGAGGTGCACTCGACGACCTTCGCGCCGTCGACCTCCTCCTCCTTGGTGCCGGTCACCTCGGGCAGCTCGGCGATGCAGTCGCCGACCTTGGCGTCGGCGGTCTCGTCCTTGTTGAGGAAGTTGCCGATCGCCGAGCCGACGCCGAACTTGAGCCCCGCGATGACCAGGAACGCGACGATCGCGCCCACGATGCCGAGCACCTTCCTGGAGCCGGACTTCTTCGTCTCCGGCTCCGCCGGGGGCGCCGGGAAGGCCGACGGGGGCTGCGCGGCGTCCGGCGCGGGGGGCGGTGCGACCTGCTCTGACACGGGTTGTCCTTCCGAGGGGTGGATGAGCAGACGACACCGTAGCGATCGGGTACGACGGCCGCCGCCCCGTCGACCTCATCCGTTCAGCTATTTCCCAGCTTTCCCGGACGCGATCCGGCTCACGTCCGGCTCGGCGCCGGGGTGGCGGCCGGGGCCTCCGTCGCGGGCGGGGCCTCCACGGTCGGGACCGCGGTCGGTCCGGCCGTCGGGCTGCCCGTCGGGACCGGGCCGGACGGGTCGGCCGACGTGGTGGGCGCCAACGGGGGCAGGCCGGGCGCGGGCGGGGTGGCCGCCGGCGGGCGCGGCGCGAACGGTGCCCGGTCGGGGCAGTACGGGTACGGACGCAGCAGCGGGTTGCCGACCCCGTTCGGGTCCCGCCCGTCCGGACAGTTCGGGTGGCCGAGGCGGATCGGGTCGCCGTTCTGGTCGAAGAGCCGGGCGTTCTCCACCAGCCGGCCCTCGCTGTCGTAGACGTAGACGTCCCGGACGTGGGAGTACCGGTCGTCGACCGAGATCTGCTCGTAGCCGAAGTCCCCCGAGCCGACGCGGCTGTTCATGTCCGCCAGGCCGACCAGCCCGAAGAGCACCAGCACGGCGGTGCCGGCGTGCAGCAGTCGCCGCTTGGGCCGGCTCAGGCCCGGCGTGTGGTGGCCGAGCCAGATCGAGGCGAGCACGCTGCCGGCGAGCAGCACCAGGCCGGCCAGCGCGCTGCCGTTCAGCTCGGGCAGCACGCCGAACGAGTCACCGGTGGTGGCCACCGTGACGAGCATGGCGGCCAGGTAGCCGCGCAGCACCCACCAGGCCGGCCGGAGCAGCCGGAGGAACTCGCTCGCCGAGACGTACCCCAGGGTTGGTCCGAGTTGGACGTCCCAGCGCCGCGCCCGCGCGCGGAGCCGGTCCACGGCGGCGCCCAGGCGGCGGTCGAGGCGGCGTCCGCCGGCCACGGCGCCGACCCCGGCGGCGGCGCGCAGCTCGGCCGCGTACGCCTCGGGCTCGCCGAGCCGCTCGACCAGGCTGCCGCCGGCCTCGACGGCGACCTCGGCGAGATGTTCCGGCAGGTCCTCGGTCAACTCGTCGCGGTGCGCCGGCGGCAGGTCGGCCAGTGCGGCCCGCACCCGTGCGACGTAGTCCGCGATCTCCTGCTCCGTGACGGTCATGCCGCCATCCCCCGATCGTCGAGCAGTGCGTCCATGGTGGTGGCGAACGAGCGCCAGAGCTTGCCGTAGCGGGTGAGCTGGTCCCGGCCGGCGGCGTTGAGGGAGTAGTACTTGCGGTGCGGGCCGGACTCGCTCGGCACGACGTAGGTGGTCAGCAGGCCGGCGGCGTAGAGCCGGCGCAGCGTGCCGTAGACCGAGGCGTCGCCGACCTCCTCCAGCCCGGCCTCGCGGAGCCGGCGCAGGATGTCGTAACCGTAGCCGTCCTCCTCGCGCAGCACGGCGAGAACCGCGAGGTCCAGCACGCCCTTCAGGAGCTGTGTGGTGTCCACGCTTCGCACACTACTGCGCATTGCGAAGTAGTGTCAAAGGAACGCGCCGCGCGGCGGGTCAGGCCGCGCGGCGCGCCGCGTCCTCCGCGATCCGCAGCAGATCCCGGAGTACGTGCACCAGCGCGCGAGCCTGCGCCAGGTCGATCGGCCAGCGCTCCGGATCGTCGCCGGCCGACAACTCCAGCAGGACGCCGGCCGGAGACAGTCGCCCGACGTCCATCTGCCAGAGCGCGGCACGCACCTGGATCACCTCGTCGCCGCGCGGCGCGACCGGCCGCAGGCGGGACAGGTGCAGCGCGCTGGTCCCGCAGCCGCTCTCGGGCACGCACCACGTCGGGTGGAGGCGTCGGATCGTCACGTCATCGCCCCTCGTCGGGTTGTGAGGGCACTGTGGGCCCCGGGTCGCCCCCATCATCGTGACCACCCGACTACGGTCGGAAGTCACGCGACGGGCACCGGTCGGCGGTGGCCCGCCCGGCCCGGCATGTGAAGCCCGGTGAGGGAGATGTGATGACCAGGCCCCAACTGTCGACGCTGGATCTCCTGGCCGGTGAGCTGCGGCGGCTGCGCACCGAGCGCGGGCTGAGCCAGGAGGAGCTGGCCCGGCGGATCAACTACTCCGGCTCGCTCGTCGGGATGGTGGAGATCGGCCGGCGTACGCCCTCGCTCGACTTCGTCCGGCGCGCGGACGAGGCGCTGGACAGCGGCGGCCTGCTCGGGCGGATCCTGCCGCTGGTCAGCGTGGAGACCGCGCCGGCCTGGTTCCGGCCCTGGGTGGCCGTCGAGCAGGAGGCGGCCACGCTGTGGTGGTTCGAGATCTCCGTCCTGCCCGGCCTCCTCCAGACCGAGGCCTACGCCCGCGCGGTCCTTTCCGACGGCGGCCTTGTGCCCGACGCCGAGGTCGAGGAGCGGGTGACGGCACGACTCCAGCGACAGCAGATCCTCGACCGCGCCCAGCCGCCGCAACTGGTCGCGGTGATCGACGAGACGATTCTTCGTCGCCCGGTGCCGGACCGGTTCGGGGTGATGCGCGAACAGCTCGACCACCTGATCGAACTGGCGGCCCGCCCACACATCCACCTGCACGTGATCCCGGCCGAGGTAGGCGTGCACGCTGGTGTGGCCGGGCCGTTCATCCTGGCGGGGTACGCCGACGGAGGCTGGGTGGCGCATCTCGACAGCCCGCTGCGCGCCCAGGTGCTGGACCGCGCCGAGGAGATTGCCAGCCTGCACCGCAGGTGGGAAAGTGTCCGCTCGGAGGCGCTGTCCCGGCGGCAGTCGCTGGCCCTGATGCAGGAAGTGGCGAAGACATGGAGCTGACCGGCGCCCGGTGGCGCAAGTCCACCCGGAGCGGAAACGGCGGCGCCTCGTGCGTGGAGGTCGCCGACAACCTGCCCGACGTGGTGCTGGTCCGCGACAGCAAGGACCGCTCGGGCCCCGTGCTCTCCTTCGGACCGACCGCCTGGTCCCGCTTCGTCACGGGCGTCGTGGACGGCACGGGTCTCCGGAGCTGACGACACCGTTTCGCCGAACGGGTCCCGTTAGCCCGTCAGCAGGTTGACCACGACACCGGCCGGGATGGACACCGCGACCCCGGCGAGGAAGAACCACCACTGGGCCCGCTGCCCGCGCTCGTTCGTCGTGCGCACCAGGGTCTCCAGGTTCACCAGCCTCTGATGCACGTCGGGCGCTGGCCCGGGCGGAGCGGGGGGCGGGGGCACCGGGTCCGGCGCCGAGGTGAGGAAGGTGCTCGGCCGCGTCTTGGGCCAGCGGCGTACCCGACTGGTGGAAGACGCGATCTCCCTAACCGTGGAACTGAGCCACCGCAGTCGCCGCTTGGAGCGGGACTGCGCCAAGGGCAGCGAATCCGACTGGGGCGGGCCGTACGATGCGCCAGCCCGCGTTGCTCCGCGCCGCCGGGACGGTTCCTCGTGTCCGCCGGGAGGCCGGGCCTGCGGGTACCACCGGGTCTCTGACGGTTCGATCCGATGGCGCAGGAGCACGTCCCGGTTGCGACCGGCCCGGAGCCGGAGCCCGCCGGCCAGCCCGACCAGCAGCAGGTCCGCCACGGCCGCCACGAGCGACCACGGCTGCGGAAGCCCGTACGCCACGACGCCCGTCACGCCGGCCGCCGCGATCAGCACCTTGGGCACTCGGCTCATGCCGCTATTCAAGTCCTTCGTTCCCGGCTGTCATGACGCAAAGGCGACACCGGGCGCGCATCGGTTTCCGACCTCGCGCAGCCGGCGTCGCTGCCCGGGCCGGCTACGCGAGGCTCCAGGCGATGCCGTCCGGCAACTGCGACAGAATTCGTACAGTCAGATCAAACATAGAGCTTGCGGAGTTCCCGGGCGATGTCGGAGACCTCGGTCATCGCGCCGCCGGCCACCGACATCACGAGAGCTTCGGCCTGGTCGACGTCGACATCCCGGATCGGGACCTCGTTGAGGGCCAGGAAGACACGCGCCGCCGCCCAGGCGAGACGCTTGTTCCCGTCGATCAGCGCGTGGTTCATGCAGATCGAGTGCAGCAGCGCGGCGGCCTTGCCCCACAGTTCGGGATACGCCTCCTGGCCGAACGCAACCGTGGCGGGCCGCACGACCGCGGAGGAGAGCAGGCCGGGATCACGTACCTGCGGTGCCTCGCCGAGGACGATCGAGGCGATCTCCATCAGGTCGTCGACGTCCAGATAGTTGATCACTCGGCAAGTCGCCGCAGCAGCTCGGCGTCACGGTCCGCGACCTCGCGGGCAAGGCCCTGTACGCGGGCGCGACGGCTGCGAGCAGCCACGTACTCCTCCACCGCCACGACGATGGTGGCGTTCATCGACCTGTGCTCCTGCTCGGCGAGATCCTTCAGCCGCTCGTGCAGACCGTCGGGGAGATTGACCGTGGTGACCATATGGAAATCATACCGCTGGTGACCAGCGGATTCCGGGTCACGCGACCTCAGGCCAGCGACCAGGCGATGCCGTCGAGGATGTCGTGCTCGGAGGCGACCACCGAGGCCATCCCGGCCCGCTCCATGATCACCCGCAGCACCAGGGCGCCGGCGCCGATCACGTCCGCCCGGCCAGGGTGCATCACCGGGATCGCGCGCCGCTGCTCCCGGCTCTTGCCGAGCAGGTCGGCCGTCACGTCGGCCACCGCCTCGTACGACACCCGGGCGTGGTGGATGCGGCCCGGGTCGTACTCCTGGAGGCCCTGGGCGATGGCGACCACGGTGGTGACCGACCCGGCGAGCCCGACCAGGGTGGCGGCCTGCCGGCCCGGCACGGCCGCCAGCGCCCGGTCGACCGCGACCGCGATGTCGGCCTGCGCGGCGGCGACCTCGTCCAGGCCCGGCGGGTCGCCGTGCAGGTGCCGCTCGGTCATCCGGACGCAGCCGATGTCCATCGAGATGGCCGCCTCGACGCCGCCGGCGCGGGTGCCCACGACGAACTCGGTCGAGCCGCCGCCGATGTCGATAACCAGGAACGGCTCCTCGGTGCCGGCGGGCAGCCCGCGTACCGCGCCGGTGAAGGAGAGCCGCGCCTCCTCGTCGCCCGTCACCACCTCGGGCGCGACCCCGAGAGTCCGCTCGACCATCTCCCGGAAGTCGGCGGCGTTGGAGGCGTCCCGGGACGCCGACGTGGCGCACATCCGGACCCGCTCCGCGCCGAGCTTCTCGATCTCGGCCGCGTAGGAGGCCAGCGCGACGCGGGTGCGCTCGATGGCCTCCGGGGCCAGCCGGCCCGTCTTGTCGACGCCCTGGCCGAGGCGGACGATCTCCATCCGCCGGTTCAGGTCGACCAGCGGCGCGTCCGGGCCCGCCGAGGGATCGGGCAGGTCGGCGACCAGCAGTCGGATCGAGTTGGTCCCGCAGTCGATGGCGGCCACGCGCGTCGTCACGGCAGCAACCCTACGGCAGGATCCGGGGCTTGTTCGCCGCCCACCCGCACCGGGCTGAGGCCACGGGCGGTCAGAGGCGCAGCAGCATCCGGGTGTTGCCGAGGGTGTTCGGCTTGACCCGTTCCAGGTCCAGGAACTCGGCGACGCCCTCGTCGTAGGAGCGCAGCAACTGCTCGTAGACCGGCTGCGGCACCGGCGCGCCGTCGATCTCGGTGAACCCGAACGAGCCGAAGAACCGGGTCTCGAAGGTGAGCACGAAGATCCGGGCCACGCCCAGCTCGCGGGCGGCGTCGATCAGCTCCGCGACGATCCGGTGGCCGAGCTTCCGGCCCCGGCAGGACGGGTCGACCGCCACCGTCCGGATCTCGGCCAGGTCCTCCCACATCACGTGCAGCGCGCCGCAGCCGACCACCGCGCCGTCGTCCGCCCGGACCGCGACCCGGAACTCCTGCACGTCCTCGTAGAGGGTCACGGTGGCCTTGCTGAGCAGCCGCCGGTCGTCGGTGTAGGTGTCGACCAGCCGCCGGATGCCGCGCACGTCGGAGGTGCGGGCCCGCCGCACCACGATCTCGTCGGCCCCCGCCACGCCCCCGCCCGCGTCCGCGCCCGCCATGGTCAGTCGGCCGCCGGCACGTCCACGCAGGGGCCGGCCGCCCACCACTTCTCCACCAGCGCCAGCGTCTCGTCGCCGAACGGGTTGACCCCCGGCCCGGCACCCAGCGCGTGCCCGAGGTGCACGTGCAGGCACTTCACCCGGCCGGGCATGCCGCCGGCGGAGATGCCGGCGATCTCCGGCACCTCGCCGATCGCCTCCCGGCGGGCCAGGTAGTCCTCGTGCGCGGCGCGGTAGCGCGCGGCCAGCTCCGGGTCGGCGGCCAGCCGGTCGGCCATCTCCTTCATCAGCCCGGCCGACTCCAGCCGGCTGCACGCCGCCGTGGCGCGGGGGCAGGTCAGGTAGAACAGCGTCGGGAAGGGCGTGCCGTCGGCCAGGCGCGGCGTCGTCTCCACCACGTCGGGCAGGCCGCAGGGGCAGCGGTGGGCGACCGCCCGGGTGCCCCGGGGAGTGCGTCCGAGCTGCGCGGCCACCGCGGCCAGGTCGGCCTCCGTGGCCGGCTCGCGCTTCGGCGGGGGTACGGAGTCCGCCGCCGGCTCCTGCGGTGGTACGACAGTCACGGTGCCCATCTCTCGTTCGGTGCTCGGGTGTTGCTCACTTGTCGGGCTGGTCGCCGTTGGCGGCCCGCACGCTGGACCAGAGGGTGTCGTACCAGGGGTCGGGCGTGGCGGCCTTCGCCGACTGTGCGGGCCCACCGGCGTCCCGGGCGGCGCCCTCGGGGTCGGAGAGCACGACCAGCAGCGTCTCGTCGGGGCGGACCATGAAGAACCGCTCCCGGGCCTTCGTCTCGATGTACGCCGGGTCCTGCCACTTGGCCGCCTCGGCGGAGAGCCCCTCGATCACCTCGCGCTGGGCCGCCTGGGCGGCCTCCATCCGCTCGATGTCGGCCTGTTGGTCGAGGTAGACCCGCACCGGGTAGGTGTAGGCCAGGGCGAGGGCGATCAGCACCGCGAAGAGCACGGTGGCCCGCCCGGTGAGGCCCCGGGAGTGGGGTGCGGTGAGCCGCTTGACCGTGCCGCCGGCCGCCGTACGACGGGCCCCGGCGGGCCGGTTCGCGGAGCGTACGCCCTCGGCGCCCCGGGCCGTCCCCGGTGCGCGACCGGCGGTGGCACGCGGCTCGGCGCGGACGCCGCCGTCGCGGACCGAGGCCCGGGCGCCCCGGGCCCCGCCCGGCCGGCCGGAGTGACCCGGCCGGCGGGCGGGACGCTGGCCACCCGGTGTGCGGCGCTGCTGCATCGTCACACCCCTCCCCCGAGGCTTCGCGCGTCTCAGGCCGAACGGTAGCGCGGGAACGCGCCCGCCCCGGCGTACCGCGCCGCGTCGGCCAGCTCCTCCTCGATCCGCAGGAGCTGGTTGTACTTCGCGACCCGGTCCGAGCGGGCCGGTGCGCCGGTCTTGATCTGGCCGCAGCCGGTGGCCACCGCCAGGTCGGCGATGGTGGTGTCCTCGGTCTCGCCGGAGCGGTGGCTCATCATGCACTTGAAGCCGGCCCGGTGGGCCAGGTCCACCGCGTCCAGGGTCTCGGTCAGCGAACCGATCTGGTTGACCTTGACCAGGACCGCGTTGGCGGCGTTCTCGGCGATGCCGCGGGCGATCCGCTGCGGGTTGGTGACGAAGAGGTCGTCGCCCACGATCTGGATGCGGTCGCCGACGGAGGCGGTGAGGGTCTGCCACCCGGTCCAGTCGTCCTCGGACAGCGGGTCCTCGATCGACACGATCGGGTAGTCGCCGACGAGCTTGGTGTAGTAGTTGCTCATCTCCTCGGCGGTCTTCGCGGCGCCCTCGAAGGTGTAGGTGCCGTTGTCGAAGAACTCGGTGGCGGCCACGTCGAGCGCGAAGACGATGTCGGCGCCGAGCCGGTAGCCGGCCTTCTCGACCGCCTCGGCGATCAGGTCCAGCGCGGCGGAGTTGGTGGGCAGGTTCGGCGCGAAGCCGCCCTCGTCGCCGAGGCCGGTGGACAGGTCCTTCTTCTTCAGCACCGACTTCAGCGCGTGGTAGACCTCCGCGCCCGAGCGCAGCGCCTCGCGGAAGCTGGGCGCGCCGATCGGCGCGATCATGAACTCCTGGATGTCGACGTTGGAGTCCGCGTGCGCGCCGCCGTTGAGGATGTTCATCATCGGCACCGGCAGCAGGTGCGCGTTCGGGCCGCCCAGGTAGCGGAAGAGGCTCAGCTCCGCGCTGCCGGCCGCCGCCTTGGCCACGGCCAGGGAGACGCCGAGGATGGCGTTCGCGCCCAGCTCGGACTTGCTGTCGGTGCCGTCGATGTCGAGCATCTTCTGGTCGATCAGCCGCTGCTCGCTGGCCTCGTAGCCGATGAGCTCGTCGACGATCTTGTCCTCGATGTTCGAGACCGCCTTCTCGACACCCTTGCCCTGGTAGCGGTCGGCGTCACCGTCGCGCAGCTCGATCGCTTCGAAGGCGCCGGTGGAGGCGCCGGAGGGCACCGCCGCACGGGCGATCGTGCCGTCGTCGAGCCCGACCTCGACCTCGACGGTCGGGTTGCCCCGCGAGTCCAGAATCTCCCGCGCGACGATTCCCTCGATGGTTGCCACTGAGTCGCTCCTCGTTTGTGTGGTTCCGGTCCGGTTCGGGCCGCGACGGTGCGGCTGAGGCAGGTGTGTTGAACGCAGCGTATCGGGCGGCCGTCGGACGCGGGCGGTCCGGGCGCACGGGGACCGGATCCGGAACATGCCCTCCGGCGGCGCTTTACGCAGACATTCCCGAATTCTCGGGCCTCAACCGGCAACGGGTTTGCGCGCGGTTGACCCGATCGGCCACGCTGTTCGCCATGCCCGCCGCCTCGACCACTCTCCGCATGCTCGCCGTGTCGGTCATCGCGTCGCTCACGGTGACCGGCTGTCAGACCCTGGACGACGCCGGCCGGGCGATCGGGCGGGCCGACCTGGTCAACGACATGGCCACCCGGCTGGACGGGGCGCTGGAGCTGACGTACTCGGCCGACTACCAACTTCCCGGCGGGCAGACCGCCACCATCGCCCAGGCCCAGGAGCCGGCCCGCTCCGCCTACACCTGGCCGGGCGGCAAGCTCACCGTCACCCCGGAGGCGACCGCCCGCTGCGAGACCGCCGCCGGCCGGGCGACCTGCACCCTGGAGGCCCCGCCCGCGCCCAACGCGAAGCCCTCGGTGGCCGTGTTCACCGAGGCCAAGCAGCAGGGCCTGGTCACGCCGCCGATCGTGGTGGGGCTGCTGACCGCCGCCGCGCTCGATCCGGACGCGGTGATCACGCAGAGCGACACCACCCTCGCCGGTCGCCACGCCACCTGCGTCGACGTGGAGCGGTCGAGCGGCGACTTCGTCGCCTGCGTGACCACCGAGGGGGCGCTGGGCAGCTTCACCGGCCAGGTCGACGGCAAGCCGGTCGAGCTGGCCCTGCACCGCTACCGCGAGACGGTCGACGCCACCGCGTTCGACCTGCCGTCCGGCGCCGGCGTGGTGGACCGCCGGACGACCACCTCGTGACCGGCCCGGCCGGCCCCGGCGCCGCCGCCCCGAAAGCGGCCGGCACGGCCGCCACCCCGTCCGGTGCGGCCGGTGGGCACGCGGCGTCGGGTCGCGGACGACCGGGCGGGTTCGTCCCCGGAGCCGACCGCTCCGTCGCGCCCGCGCCGACCGACCTGGCCCTGCCGGTGGCCGGGCGCAAACTGCTCACCGCCGCCGACGGCGCCGTCCTGCGGGTCGCCGACCTGCCGGCCGACACCGCGTGGGTGCCGCTGGGCACGCTGGACGGCGTCCCCGCGTGGGCGGCCGAGGCGACCGGGCAGGAGGAGCCACCCGGGGCGACGGGGCTGCCGGCCCGCTGGCGCGGCTGGGCGTCGCTGGCCGCCGAGGTACCCGAGCCACTCGCCACGCTGGCCGGCCGGGCGCTGACGGTGGTCGACTGGCGGCGTACGCACCGGTGGTGCGGGGCCTGCCGGGCCGAACTGGCCGACGTGCCCGGGGAGTCGGCCCGGCGCTGCCCCGACTGCGACCTGTACGTGCCGATGCGGCTCTCCGCCGCCGTGCTGGTGGCGATCACCCGCCCCGGGCCGGCCGGCCGCCCCGACGAGCTGCTGCTGGTGCGGCACGCGTCCGGGCCGACCGGGCTGTGGGCGCTCGTGGCCGGGTTCGTCGAGGCCGGCGAGACGCTGGAGGCGGCCGCCCACCGCGAGGTCGGCGAGGAGGTCGGGCTGGAGCTGGCCGAGCTGGTCTACTTCGGCAGCCAGCCGTGGGCGCTGTCCGGCCCGAGCGTGCTGCTCGCCGGCTTCACCGCCACCGCCGCCGACCCCACCGCCGAGCCGGTGGTGGACGGGCGGGAGCTGACCCAGGCGCGCTGGTTCCCGCTCGACCGGCTGCCGGCGGAACTGCCGCCCGCGTACTCCATCTCGCGCTGGCTGATCGACGCGACGGCGACCGCCGCGCGGCGGTGAGCGTGCCCTGCGCGTGCTCTACCGCGCGGCGCTGCGCATGCGCTGTTAGGAGGGGGCCCTTCCTCTACCGAAAACGTTAACTAGGTGCCCTTCCTTACACGCCGAGCAGGGTGCGCAGGTGGCGCGGGGGCGGGCAGTCGTGGGCGAGCATCGCGTCGTGCCAGTCGCGCACCGACACGCCGGCCGGGCGGGCCGCGGCGATCTCGGCCACCTCGCTGTAGCCGACGAAGTACGTCGAGAGCTGGGTCGAGGTGAGCAGCGCGCGCCGCCACTTGCCGGCCGCCTCGCCCTCCTCCTGGAAGCCCCGCCCGGTCATCAGCGCCATCGCCTCGGCCTCCGGCAGCCCCTCGCAGTGCACGAGCTGGTCCAGCAGCGCGTTGATGGTCATCCGGAGCTGCATCTTGAGCTGCTGCAACCGGACCGGCAGGCCGCCGAAGCCGAGGCCGGCCATCAGCTCCTCCGCGTAGACCGCCCAGCCCTCGATGAACGGCCCCGACTCGGTCAGCGCCCGGACCCGGGTGGGGCCGACGTGCCGGCGGGCGTGGGCGAGCTGGAGGAAGTGCCCCGGCATCGCCTCGTGCACGGTCAGGTTGCGGATCATGTGGTCGTTGTACTCCCGGTAGAACGACTCGACCCGGTGCGCGGGCCAGTCCGCCGGGGTGGGCGCGATGCAGTAGAAGGTCGGCACGGCCGCCGTCTCCAGCGGGCCGGGCGAGTCGCAGTAGGCGACCGCGACGCCCCGGGCGAACTCGGGCATCTCCTGGATCACGCAGGGGTCGTCGACCAGGGTGACCAGGTCGTGGGCGCGGACGAAGTCGGTCGCCTCGTCCAGGGTGACCGAGGCGAGCGCCACGATGGTGTGGTCGTCGGGGTGCTCGGCGGCCAGCATGTCCAGCGCGCGCCGCACGGTCTCGTCGTCGGCCGGGCCGCCGACCAGCTCGACGGCCGCCGCGCGGATCTCCTCGGTGACCCGGTCCAGGTTGGCCCAGGCCCGGCGCTGGATCTCGGCAGCGCCCAGCTCGGTGTCGAGGGTGTGCCAGAGCCGCGCCTCCCAGCGGCGGCGGCCCAGGCGCGGGTCGCGCCCGGGGCCGGCGTCGGCCGCCAGGCCCTGGCGCAGCCATGCGACGAACTCCTCCAGCGCGGCGATCGCCGAGATGGCGGCCGGCTCGACCCGGTCGTGCAGCGCGGGCGCCTGCGCGAGCAGGGCCGGCACCTCGTCACGGATCAGCGCCGCCGTGCCGGTGAACTGCCCGACCGCCGTCTCGGCGTGGACGCGCGGCATGTCGCGCAGCGTGGCGCGGGCGGTCGCCAGCGCGTCCGGCACCGCCGCGAGCCGGCCGGCCAGGCTGGTCAGCCGCTCCTCGACCGGGGCGTACGGGCGGGCGGCCAGCGCGTGCAGCAGCGGCCCCGGATTGTGCACCAGCGGGTCCCACTCGTGCGCCCGGATCTCGCTCCACTCGAACAGCTCCCGGTCGACGAACGACGTGAGCAGGGCGTGGTCGACCCGCTCCTCGACGCCCAGCGCGTCCGGGTCGAGTTCGGAGAGCGCGTCGGCGGCCTCCCTCAGCATCGCCTGGTCGGCCGCGGCGGCCGTCGCGGACAGGTCCGGCAGCCGGTCGTCGTACCGGTGGTCCCCGGTGGAGGTCGCGAGCCCCGGCCGGCTCTCCAGCAACGCGTCGACGATCCGCTCGGCGAGCGGCACAAAGGATTCCACCCACCGACCCTACCGGCGTTCGGCCGTCCTGACCGCGTCCGCGTAGGCGAGGGCGGCTCGGCGCAGGGCCGCCTCCGCGTCCAGGCCGGCCTCGCGGGCCGCCGCCACCGTGGCGAGCAGGCCCGCGCCGAGCCGCGCCTCCGGGTCCACCTGGGACTCCGCCAGCGGGGGCGGCACGGCGAGCCCGACCCGGCCGGCACGGTCGAGGATCTTGGCGGCCAGGGCGAGCGCGGGCTGGCTCAGCGCGATGCCGTCCAGCACCGAGTCACGCGCCTTCTCGGCCCGCTTGATCCGCTCCCAGCTCGCCTCGATCTCCTCCAGCGTGCCCGCCTCGCCCTCCGCGAAGACGTGCGGGTTGCGCCGGACCATCTTGTCGACCAGGCCCCCGGCCACGTCGTCGACGGTCCACCGCCGCCCCTCGGGCAGCTCCTCGGCGAGCCGGGCGTGCAGCACCACCTGGAGCAGCACGTCGCCCAGCTCCTCGCGCAGCGCGTCGGTGTCCTCGGCGCTGATCGCGTCGTACGCCTCGTAGCACTCCTCCAGCAGGAAGCCCGCGAGGCTGCGGTGGGTCTGCGCCCGCTTCCACGGGTCGCCGCCCGGCGAGACCAGCCGGTCCATCACCGCCACCGCGTCGAGCAGCCGGGCCCCCGGCGGGTCCCACGAGCCGTACATCAGCTCCAGCTCGGCCAGTCCCGGCTCGCGGGCCAGCCGCAGGCCCAGCTCCCGGGCCAGCGACTCGTCGCCGGCCGGGCCGGCCAGCCACACCACGGTGCCGTGCGCCGCCGCCGCGTCCAGCAGCGCCTGCGTCGCCGGACCGTCGACCACGGTCACCTCGGCGCCCGCCGCGCGGACCGCCGTGGTCGACTCGCTCTCCGCCCCGGTCAACACCGGATGCCGGCGTACGACGTCCCAGGCGGCGGCGGTCAGCAACCCGGCCGGCAGCCGGGGCGAGGTGACGAGCAGGACGATCCGCGCCGGCATGCTCAGCTGTCGGCCGGGCCGGCCGCCTCCGCCCCGGCCGGCGGCAGCGGATCCGGGGTGGAGACGTCGGTGACCGCGTCCGAGCCGGGCTCGCCCAGCGGCACGCTCACCGCCGGGGCGTTGCCGGCGAAGCTCAGCACCGGGAACTCCAGCGGGCGGTAGCGGGGGTTGACCGTCACGTCGTGCGCGGCGACCACCTCGGCCAGTGCCTTCCGGGTGGCCAGCGCGGTGCGGAACTGCGCGCCGTCGAGCTGGCCGGCGGCCGCCTCGTCGGTCACGTCGGCCGGGATGGCGCCCGCCTCGCGGCCCGCCGCCACCACGTCCCGCAGCTCCTGCTCCGTCGGCGCGGCCGGCGCCCCGGTCGGCACCCCCGACAGGCAGGTGTAGAGGTCGGCCACCCGCCGCACGTAGTCGGTGTCGGGCGACAGGCCGAACTGCTGGGCGAGCTGCGCCGCCGCCACCGCCCCCCGGGGCTGGTAGTTCTTCTCCGCCGAGACCTGTGCGCAGACCTCGCCCAGCACCAGCACACTGACGACCTCGCCGCGCCCGGGCAGCTGCGGCGCGGGCGCCGAAGGCCGGGCGTCGGGGGCGGTGGACTCCCCGCCCGGGGTCGGGTTCTTCGCCCGCAGGTCGGCCATGACCCCGGCGACGGCATCCTCGGTGATGCGCTGGTCGCCCACGTAGGCGGCGACACCGGGCTCGGCACGGCAACCGGAGAGGGCGACGAGGCCGATCGCCACGCTGGCGACGGCGACAAGACGGCGAGCACGCATGACGGCCACTCTCTCATGCCGCCCGCAGCCCGTGTGACGCCGCCCACCCGTCGCCCCGCTCACCGGGCCGGCGCCCCGACCGCCGCCGGCTCGCCCAGCACGTCGGAGAGGAGCTGGGCGCACCACTCCAGGAGGGCCTGGTCGCGCAGCGGCTCGCCGCCGATCCGCCGGGTGCTCGGCCGGGGCACGCTGACCTGGTCGAGCGCGGACTTGTAGACCGAGTCCGGGTGGTAGCGCTTGAGCCGCAGCTGCTTCGAGTCGGGCAGCGGCAGCGGGCCGAACCGGATGTGCTTGCCCTGCATGGAGACGTCGGTGAGGCCGTAGCGGCGGGCCAGCAGCCGGAACCGCGCCACCGCGACCAGGTTCTGCACCGGGGCGGGCGGCTCGCCGTACCGGTCGGTCATCTCGGCGACCACCTCGCGCAGCCGCTCCTCGTCGCGCGCCTCCGCGAGCTTGCGGTACATCTCCAGGCGCAGCCGCTCCACGCCGACGTAGTCGTGCGGCAGGTGCGCGTCGACCGGCAGGTCGACCTTGACCTCGGTCTCCTCCTCCGGGCGCTCCCCCTTGAACGCCTGCACCGCCTCGCCGACCATCCGCACGTACAGGTCGAAACCGACGCCCTCGATGTGCCCGGACTGCTCGCCGCCGAGCAGGTTGCCGGCGCCCCGGATCTCCAGGTCCTTCATCGCCACGTACATGCCGGCGCCCAGCTCGGTGTGCTGGGCGATGGTGGCCAGCCGCTCGTGGGCGTGCTCGGTCAGCGGCTTCTCCGGCGGGTAGAGGAAGTACGCGTACGCCCGCTCCCGGCCCCGGCCGACCCGGCCGCGGATCTGGTGCAGCTGGGCCAGGCCGAGCAGGTCGGCACGCTCCACGATCAGGGTGTTGGCGTTCGGGATGTCGATGCCGGACTCCACGATCGTGGTGCAGACCAGGACGTCGAACTCCTTCTCCCAGAAGCCGACCATCACCTTCTCGAGCGCCTCCTCGCCCATCTGGCCGTGCGCCACCGCCACCCGGGCCTCGGGCACCAGCTCGCGGAGCTTCCGGGCCGCCTTCTCGATCGACTCGACCCGGTTGTGCAGGTAGAAGACCTGCCCGTCGCGGAGCAGCTCGCGGTGGATGGAGGCGGCCACCTGCCGTTCGTCGTACGCCCCGACGAAGGTCAGCACCGGGTGCCGCTCCTCGGGCGGGGTGGCGATGGTGGACATCTCCCGGATGCCGGTGATCGCCATCTCCAGGGTGCGCGGGATCGGGGTGGCCGACATGCTCAGCACGTCGACCGAGGCGCGCATCGTCTTCAGGTGCTCCTTGTGCTCGACGCCGAAGCGCTGCTCCTCGTCGACGATGACCAGGCCGAGCGACTTGAACCGGGTGGCCGCCTGGAGCAGCCGGTGGGTGCCGATGACGATGTCGGCGGTGCCCTCGGCGGCCATCGCCAGGGCCTGCTCGGCCTCCTTGGGCGTCTGGAAGCGGGAGAGCTGCCTGATCGTCACCGGGAACTGGCTCATCCGCTCGGCGAACGTGTTGTAGTGCTGCTGCACGAGCAGGGTGGTGGGCACCAGCACCGCCACCTGCTTGCCGTCCTGCACCGCCTTGAACGCCGCCCGGACGGCGATCTCCGTCTTGCCGTAGCCGACGTCGCCGCAGATCAGCCGGTCCATCGGGACGGTCTGCTCCATGTCCCGCTTGACCTCTTCGATCGCCGCGAGCTGGTCCGGCGTCTCCTGCCACGGGAAGGCGTCCTCCAGCTCCCGCTGCCACGGCGTGTCCGGGCCGAAGTTGTGCCCCTTGGACGCCTTTCGGGCAGCGTAGAGCTGGATGAGCTGCGCGGCGATCTCCTTGACCGCCTTGCGGGCCCGGGCCTTGGACTTCTGCCAGTCCGAGCCGCCCATCTTGTGCAGGGTGGGCTGCTCGCCGCCCACGTAGCGGGAGAGCTGGTCGAGCTGGTCGGTGGGGACGAAGAGCCGGTCGCCGGGCTGGCCGCGCTTACTCGGGGCGTACTCGATGACCAGGTATTCCCGGGACGCGCCGTTGACGGTGCGCTGCACCAGCTCGACGTAGCGGCCGATGCCGTGCTGCTCGTGCACGACGTGGTCGCCGGCCTTCAGCTCCAGCGGGTCGATGGTGTTGCGCCGCCGGCTCGGCATCCTGCGCATGTCCCGCGTGGAGGTGCCCCGCCCGCCGGTGACGTCGTTGCCGGTGAGCAGCACGAACCGGGACGCCTCGTCGACGAAGCCGCTGGCCAGGTTGCCGCAGCTGACCAGCAGCTCGCCGGGGGCGGGGGCGGCCGGGATCTCCTCGGTCAGCCGCGCGCCGAGGCCGGCGTCGCGGAGCACCTCGACCGCCCGCTGGGCGGGGCCGTGCCCCTCGAAGACCAGCGCGATCGACCAGCCCTCGCCGGCCCAGCGCTTCAGGTCGTCGACGACCCGGGCGGTCTCGCCGTGGTAGAGCGGGGCCGGCTGCGCGGCCAGGGTCACCGCGATCGCGTCGTCGGGGGTGACGTCCACCTCGCCCGGCTCGTCCTCCCAGGGCTCCCGCGCCGGGGCGCCCTCCGCCTCGGCCAGGCCGAACGGCGACAGCGTCCACCAGGGCCGGCGCAGCCGCGCGGCGGCGGCGCGGACGTCCGCCAGGGTCCGGAAGGCGGCGGCGCCGAGGTCGACCGGGGCCTGCCCGCCGACGGCGGCCGCCGCCCAGCTCGCCTGGAGGAACTCCTCGGAGGTACGCACCAGGTCGTGCGCCCGGGTGCGGATCCGCTCCGGGTCGCACAGCAGCACGTGGGTGCCGGCCGGCATGCAGTCCAGCAGCAGCTCCATCGAGTCGGCGCCGATCAGCGCCGGGGCGAGGGACTCCATCCCCTCGACGGGGATGCCCTCGGCCAGCTTGTCGAGGATCTCGGCCAGCTCCGGGTGCTCCTCGGCCAGCGCCGCGGCCCGTTTCCGCACCGACGGCGTGAGCAGCAGCTCCCGGCAGGGCGGCGCCCACAGCTGCGGCACCTGCTCGATGGTCCGCTGGTCGGCGACGGCGAAGGTGCGGATCTCCTCCACCTCGTCGCCCCAGAACTCGACCCGGGACGGGTGCTCGTCGGTGGGCGGGAAGATGTCGAGGATGCCACCGCGTACGGCGAACTCGCCCCGCTTGGTGACCAGGTCGACCCGCGCGTACGCCATGTCGGTCAGCCGGCGGGCGACGTCCTCCAGGTCGGCCTCCTGGCCGGCGGCGAGCTGCACGGGTTCCAGGTCGCCGAGCCCCTTGAGCTGCGGCTGGAGCAGCGACCGGACGGGCGCCACGACCACCCGCAGCGGGCCGGTGCGGCCGTGCGCGTCGGCCGACCCCGGGTGCGCGAGCCGCCGCAGCACGGCCAGCCGCCGGCCGACCGTGTCGGAGCGGGGCGACAGGCGCTCGTGCGGCAGCGTCTCCCAGGACGGGAAGACCGCCACCTGCTCGGGCGGGAGGAGGGCGCCCAGCGCCGAGGCCAGGTCGTCGGCCTCCCGCGTGGTCGCGGTCACGGCGAGCACGGGGCGGCCCGCGCCGCCACCCGCCCCGCCGCCTCGGGCACCGCCGCCGGCCCCGTCGCCGACCGGGTCCGCCGCGACCGCGGCGACCGCGAACGGGCGCAGCGCGGGCGGCGCGGTGATATCGAGGCCGTCGACCTGCGCGGCACCGGAGCGCGCCAGGTCACGTGCCCGGGCCAGCCCGGGGTCGGCCAGGGCGGCGGAGAACAGACCGGTGAGCATGTCAATCACTTCCCGTGGGATCGCCGGCTCGGCACGCGGCAGCGCCGCAGCACGACAGAAGCCCCGCGTCCGTCGGGACGGGGGGTGCACGCCCGCCAGCCTATCTCGCGGCGGGGACAATCTCGCCCAGAGCCGACGGCGGCGCGTGGCGCGGAACCCGGATCCCGCCCGGACCGGACCGGGCGGGATCCAGACCGGACCGGGCGGGACCGGATCTTGACCGGGCGGGACCGGACCGGGCGGGACCGGATCTTGACCGGGCAGCGCCGATCGGGAGCGGATCTTGACCGGGGCAGCGCCGGCGTGGTCGGCTTCGATCATGGGTGGGCAGTGGCGGGCACAGTTCGACGCGGAGGTCACCTTCGCCAACGGCGGCGGGCTGCGGACCGACGGGTTCCGGCTCGACATCCCCGGCCGGGAAATCGGCGACGACGAGCTGGCGGCGCTGTTCGTCCGGCACCTCGGGCTGCTGATGGTGGCCGAGGTGCGGATCAGCGACAAGACGGTCGTCCAGGAGCCGCACAAGGGCGGTCGGGGCCTGACCGGCCCGGACGGTCCGGCCAGTGCGGCCGGCGCGGACGGGCGGCGGCTGGTCGAGCTGAGCCACGTGGTCACCGACGGGATGACCACCCTGCCGGGCTGGCCGGCCCCGCGGATCAGCGAGTGGCTGACCCGCGAGGCGTCCCGGGCGAACTACGCCCCGGGCACCGAGTTCCAGGTGGGGCGGATCGACATGATCGCCAACACCGGCACGTACCTGGACACTCCCGCGCACCGCTACGCCGAGGGCGCCGACCTCGCCGGCACGCCGCTGGACCGCCTCGCCGACCTGCCCGGCACCGTGGTCCGGGTGCCGGCCGGCACCCGCGCGATCGACCGGCTGATGCTGGCCCCGTACGACGTCGCCGGGCGGGCGGTGCTGCTGCACACCGGCTGGGACGCGCCTTTCGGCACCGACCGGTACGCCGCGCCGGAGGCGCCCCACCTCACCGGGGACGGCGCCCGGGCCCTGGTCGAGGCGGGTGCCGCCCTGGTCGGCATCGACTCGATCAACATCGACGACATGAGCCCGGCCGCCGCCGGCGAGCGCCCGGCGCACAGCACGCTGCTGGCCGCCGGCGTCCCGATCGTGGAGCACCTGACCGGCCTCGACGCCCTGCCCCCGAGCGGTTTCCGGTTCACCGCCGCTCCGCCGATGGTCGCCGGGATGGGCACCTTCCCGGTCCGCGCCTTCGCCGTCGTCCCGGCCTGACCTCGTCCCGGCCCGCGAGCGGGCGGCCTCGCGCTGGAGTGTGACCCGGTCCGTCCGCGCGGACGGCTTCGGTGGAACGTCATGGGTGTCAAGACCGTTCGTTGACACCCGTGGCGTTCCACCGAGCGGGCGCCGACAGCGGCGGGTGGTCAGTAGCGCACCGAAATCCGGCGCTCGACCGCGTCCACCCGGATCTCGCCGCCGTACGGGACGATCAGCTGCGGATCGGTGTGGCCGAGGTCGACGTCGAACACCACCACCGCGTCCGGGTTGTAGGCGGCGAGCGCCCCGGCGACCGCGTCCCGCTGGGCGTCGGCCCACGCCCGCCGCTCGTCGACGGTGTGCGGCCGCTCGAAGTCCCACGCCTTCGCCCGGCCGACCAGCACCGCCGGGAACGCGGCGAGCAGGCCCCGCTCGCCCATGTTGCGCAGGATCCGGAACACCTCGGTGGCCGAGGGCATCTCCTCCGACGTCTCGACGATCAGCACCGACCCGGCCAGTGCCCCGGCCGACGGAACCCGGTCGGTGGCCATCAGAAAGTGCAGGATCTCCAGGTTGCCGCCCCAGGTACGCCCCTCGACGACCGCCGACGGCCCCTGCCAGCGCCAGCCCTCCCCCGGCAGCATCTCCGGCTCGTGGGCCAGCGACGCCGGGTCCCGCCAGTCGTTCGGCCGGTCGCCCCACTCCGGCGCGGGCGTCAGGTCGTACCAGCCGGAGGTGAAGAGGGCGGCGCGCAGCGAGTCGAACGTCAGCGGGTGCGGCCTGCCGGGGCGGCCGAGGTGCACCAGCACCGACCCGCCGTGGTACGCCACGATCCCCAGTCGGTGCAGGTGGTTGAGCACGTTCGTGTTGTCGGAGTACCCGAAGTACGGCTTCGGGTTGGCCCGCAGCACCGCGTCGTCGAGGTGCGGGGTGACCGTGATCAGGTCGTCCCCGCCGATCGTGGCGAGCACGGCGGTGACCGTCGGGTCGGCGAAGGCGGCGGTCAGGTCCCGCGCCCGGTCGCGCGGGTCGGCGCCCATCACCCGGGTCGTCGGGTACTCCACCGGCTCCAGGCCGAACTCCTCGCGCAGCCGGCGCAGCCCCAGCTCGTACACGTGGGGGAAGATCGCGGGCAGGCCGGCGGAGGGCGAGACGACCGCGACCCGGTCGCCGGGGCGGGGTTTCGGGGGATAGCTCGGCGACGTCATGATCGGACGCTATCGGGTCAGTCGAACGGATTCGGCCGGGATAATCGCCACGAAAGCTCCGAAAGCCGCCCTAGGCTGGCGGCGTGGACGAGGGGGCGCGCAACCGGCTGCGGACCGTGGGGCTTCTGCTCGGCACCCTCGCGCTCGCCATCGCGTTCATCGCCGCCTACGTCGGCGCGCTGCACCAGCCGACCCCGCGTGACGTGCCCGTCGGGGTGGTGCTCGGCGACCAGAAGGCGCAGGCCCTCCTCGCCGCCGTGCGCAACCAGACCGACAAGATCAAACCTGTCGAGTACGACGACCCGGGCGCCGCCGACGACGGCCTGACCACCCGCGAGGTGTACGGGGTGCTCGCCGCCACGCCGGCGGGCGGGCTGACCCTGACCACCGCCAGCGCCGCCGCGCCCGCCGCGGCCGACGTCGTCGTGCAGGTGCTCTCCACCGCAGCGCGGCAGGCCGAACTCCCGCTGCGGGTGACCGACGAGGTGCCGGTGGCCGGGACCGACCCCCGCGGGCTGGTCCCGTTCTACCTGGCCGTCGGGTACGTCCTCGGCGGGTACCTCGCCTCCACCGTCCTCGGCCTCGGCAACGGCACCGCGCCGCGCGGACCGCGCCGCGCCGGGCTGCGGATCGCCGCGCTGGCGGCGTACAGCCTGGTGCTCGGGGCCCTCGGCGCGGTCGTGGTCGGCCCGGTTCTCGACGTCTGGGACCACGACCTGGTGGGCGTCGCCGCCACCGGGGCGCTGGCGGTGTTCGCGGCGGCGATGGTCGCCTCCGCCGTGCAGGGCTGGCTGGGACTGCTCGGCACCGGGCTGGTGATCCTGCTGCTGGTGGTGCTCGGCAACCCGGGCTCCGGCGGCATCTACGCCCCCGAGTTCCTCCCCACCTGGCTGCGCGGCATGCACCGGTGGAACGTGCCGGGGCTGGCCACCGACCTGCTGAAATCCGTCGTCTACTTCGACCGCCGGTCGACCGGCTGGGCCGTGACCGGGCTCGCCCTGTGGTGCGTCCTCGGCGCGGCCGGGCTGCTCACCGCCAGCCTGGTCCGGGGCCGGCGGACGGCGCCCCGCCAGGCCGGGCGCCCCGCGTCCCCAACGGACTGAGGAATGGGACGAAACCGGGACCCCCTCCTGACGACGGGGTCGCCGTGGATACGATCCAGGGGATCGGACAGCGCTGTCCTTCGTACTCACGTAAGGAGCGCCCCGTGAGCGACCAGCACGACCACGACGGCCCCGACGCCGCGTTGCGAGCCGACATCCGCCGCCTCGGCACCCTGCTCGGGCAGACCCTCGCCCGCCAGGAGGGTCGGCCGCTGCTCGACCTGGTCGAGGAGATCCGCGCGCTGGTCCGCTCCGACGCCCCGAGCGCCGCCCAGCGTCTCGCCGGCCTCGACGTCACCACCGGCACCAAGCTGGCCCGCGCCTTCTCCACCTACTTCCACCTGGCCAACATCACCGAGCAGGTGCACCGGGCCCGGGACCTGCGCCGCCGCCGGGCCATCCAGGGCGGCTGGCTGGACCAGGCGGCCAAGATGATCGCCGAGCGCGGGGTGCCGGCCGAGGAGATCGCCGCAGCGGCCCGACGGCTGGCGGTACGCCCGGTCTTCACCGCCCACCCGACCGAGGCGGCCCGCCGGTCGATCCTGTCCAAGCTGCGCGCCATCGCCGACGAGCTGGACACCGAGACCGCCAACGCGATCCTCTACGGCGCCAGCGACGAGGGCCCGGCCAACCGCCGCCTCGCCGAGCTGCTGGACCTGATGTGGCAGACCGACGAGTTGCGGTTGGACCGGCCGGACCCGACCGACGAGGCCCGCAACGCCATCTACTACCTGCGCGACCTGTACGCCGAGGCCGCCCCGCAGGTCCTCGACGACCTCGCCGACACGCTGCGCGCCCTCGGCGTGGAAACCTCCCCGACCGCCCGGCCGCTGACCTTCGGCACCTGGATCGGCGGCGACCGCGACGGCAACCCGTTCGTCACCCCGACCGTGACCCGCGAGGTGCTGACCATCCAGCACGAACACGGCATCGAGGCCACCGAGAAGGCGATGGACCACCTGATCAACGAGGTGTCGGTGTCCCGGCGGCTGCGCGGGGTGTCGCTGGACCTCTCCGCCAGCCTCGCCGCCGACCTGGACGCGCTGCCCGAGGTGGCGCCCCGGTTCCGCCGGGTCAACGCCGAGGAGCCCTACCGGCTCAAGGCCCGCTGCGTGAAGGCGAAGCTGGCCAACACCCGGCAGCGGCTACGGCAGGGCACCGCGCACGTGCCCGGCCGGGACTACCGCGGCTCGGCCGAGCTGATCGCCGACCTGGAGCTGCTGCGCGCCTCGCTGGCCCGCAACTCCGGCCAGCTCACCGCCGTGGGCCGGCTCGCCTCCACCATCCGCACGGTCTCCGCGTTCGGGCTGCACCTGGCGACCATGGACGTGCGGGAGCACGCCGAGGCCCACCACGCGGTGCTGGCCCAGCTCTACGCGGCCGTCGGCGAGGTCTCCGACTACCCCTCGCTGACCCGCCTCGAGCGGACGAAGCTGCTCGCCGACGAGCTGGCCGGCCGTCGACCCCTGTCCACGCTGGACACGCCGCTGACCGAGGCGACGCGCAAGACGTTCGACGTCTTCGGCACCATCCGCGAGGCGCAGGACCGGTTCGGCGCGGAGGTCATCGAGTCGTACATCATCTCGATGACCCTCGGGGTGGACGACGTGCTCGCCGCGGTGGTGCTGGCCCGCGAGGCCGGCCTGGTCGACGTGCACAGCGGCCGGTCCCGGATCGGGTTCGTGCCGCTCCTGGAGACGCCGAGCGAGCTGAACTCGGGCGGCGAGCTGCTCGACGAGCTGCTGTCCCTGCCGGCCTACCGGGCGCTGGTCGCCGCGCGGGGCGACGTGCAGGAGGTGATGCTGGGCTACTCCGACTCCAACAAGGAGGCCGGCATCACCACCAGCCAGTGGTCCATCCACCGGGCCCAGCGCGCGCTGCGCGACGTGGCCGCCCGGCACGGCGTGCACCTGCGCCTCTTCCACGGCCGCGGCGGCACGGTCGGGCGCGGCGGCGGGCCGACGCACGAGGCGATCCTGGCCCAGCCGTACGGCACGCTGGACGGCGCGATCAAGGTGACCGAGCAGGGCGAGGTCATCTCCGACAAGTATTCGCTCCCGTCGCTGGCCCGGGAGAACCTGGAGCTGACCCTGGCCGCGGTGCTCCAGGCCACGCTGCTGCACACCGCACCCCGGCAGCCCGCCGAGATGCTGGAACGCTGGGACGCGACGATGGAGCTGGTCTCCGACTCGGCCTTCCGGTCGTACCGGTCGCTGGTCGAGGACCCGGACCTGCCCGCGTACTTCTGGGCGTCCACGCCGACCGAGCTGCTCGGGGCGCTGAACATCGGCTCCCGTCCGGCGAAGCGGCCCAACACCGGGGCCGGGCTCGGCGGCCTGCGCGCCATCCCGTGGGTGTTCGGCTGGACCCAGACCCGGCAGATCGTGCCCGGCTGGTTCGGGGTCGGCTCCGGGCTGGCCGCGGCGCGGGCGGCGGGGCTGGCGGACGTGCTGGCCGAGATGCACCGCAACTGGCACTTCTTCCGCACGTTCCTGTCCAACGTGGAGATGATGCTCACCAAGACCGACCTGAGCATCGCCCGCCGGTACGTCGAGACGCTGGTGCCGAAGAAGCTGCACCCGATCTTCCACAAGATCGAGCAGGAGTACGAGCTGACCAAGCAGGAGGTGCTGGCGGTGACCGCCTCGCCCGCCCTGCTGGAGAACTCCCCGGTGCTCCAGCGCACCCTGGCCGTCCGAGACACCTACCTGGAGCCGCTGCACCACCTCCAGGTCGCCCTGCTGCGCCAGTACCGGGAGTCCGGGGCGGCGGGCCGGGCGTTGGCGACCGCGCCGGGCGGCCGACGGGCCCCGAGCGACGGCACCGCGCTGGAGCGTGCCCTGCTGACCACGGTCAACGGCATCGCCGCCGGCATGCGCAACACCGGCTGAGGTGTAAGGAAGGGCACCTTGTTAACGGATTTTGTATAGCAAGGTGCCCTTCCTAACACGGCGACCGGCGGGAGCTCACTAGTCGCCGCCACCACCGAAATCGCCGCCGCCGAAGTCCCCGCCGCCGAAATCGCCGCCACCGAAATCGCCGCCGCCGAAATCGCCGGGCTGGTCGCCGCCGAAATCGCCGGGCTGGTCGCCGTGGTCGGCGCCGTCGCCGAAGCCCTCCTCGTAGCCGGCCACGTAGCCGTAGCCCGGGTCGGCGAAGGCCGGCGAGAAGAGCGCGTCGGCGATCAACAGGCCGCCGACCACGCCCGCCCCCGCGCCCAGCGCGGTCTTCCACCACGGCGTGGAGTACCAGCCCGCCGGCACCGGCCGGCCCTGGTAGCGCCCGCCCGGGTAGTAGTAGGGCGTGTCCCGGCCCGGTTGCGGGCCCGCCTTGAACGTCTGCCCCCGCACGTCGACCTGCCGCTCCCGGGTCAGCTCGCCGGCGCCCTGCGCGGCGGCCAGCGGGGGCAGCTCGGGGCCGGGGTCGATGCCGAGCGCCACCCGGGCGGCCCGGGCGTACGTCAGCCCCTCCAGCGCGGTCTCCCGGGCCAGGCGGTACTGGTGGACGGTCCGGGCCTGTTCGAGCTGGCTGCCGGCCGCGTTGTAGCGCTCGCCCGCGTCGACCAGCGCCTGGCGGACCGCCGGGTGGTCGCCGTGCAGGTTCATCACCTGTCCGCCCAGGCGCTCGTACCAGCGCTGGGCGTCGGCCCGCACGTCGGCCAGGCTCCGCGCCTCCCGGGCGGCGCGTTCCCGCCGCCACCAGACGAACGCGCCCACCAGCAGCGCCGCCAGGATCACCACCAGCAGAATTTCCATGGCACGAACGTACCCGGGACGGTCCGGCCGTACGCGTCTGGCAAGCTCCGGTGGTGGACTTCTCGACGCTGGCCGTGGTGGTCGTCTGCCTCGCCGCCGGAGGCGCGGTGGGCTGGTACGCCGCCCGGGCCCGCTCGGCCACCGACATCGCCCGGCTGGACGCCACGCTGCGGGCCACCCGGGAGGGCGAGGGCCGGCTGGAGCAGTCCATGCGGGCGCTCAGCTACGAGGCGACCGCGCAGTCCCAGGAGGCCGTCGCCCGGGCGGTGGCCCCGCTGCACGAGACGCTGCGCCGCTACGAGCAACGGGTGGCCGAGCTGGAGCGGGACCGGGTCGACGCCTACGCCGAGCTGCGCGAACAGGTCCGCACGATGAGCACCGTCTCCGGCGAGCTGCGCACCGAGACCAAGCAGTTGGTGGCGGCGCTGCGGGCGCCGCAGGTGCGGGGCCGCTGGGGCGAGCACCAACTGCGCCGGATCGTGGAGGCGGCCGGCATGCTGGAGCACTGCGACTTCTCCGAGCAGGTCACCGCCGCCACCGACCACCAGGGGGTCCGCCCCGACCTGGTGGTCCGGCTGCACGGGGGGCGGTCGGTGGTGGTGGACGCCAAGGCGCCCTTCGACGCCTACCTGACCGCGATGGAGTCCCGCGACGAGCGGGGCCGCGACACCCACCTCGACGCGCACGCGCGGCACCTGCGGGCACACGTCGACGCGCTGGCCGCCAAGTCCTACTGGGCCGCGTTCGACAGCACGCCGGAGTTCGTGGTGCTCTTCGTGCCGGCCGACCCGTTCCTCGACGTCGCGTTGCAGCGCGACCCGACGCTGCTGGAGCACGCGTTCGCCCGCAACGTGGTGCTGGCGACGCCGGCCACCCTGGTGGCGCTGCTGCGCACCGTCGCCTACTCGTGGCGGCAGGAGGCGCTGGCCCGCAACGCGGTGGCGGTGCACTCGCTGGCCCGCGAGCTGTACGGCCGACTGTCCACGCTGGGCGACCACGTCGGCAAGCTGGGCGCGTCGCTGGGCGGGGCGGTGACCGCGTACAACCGGGCGGTGGGGTCGCTGGAGGCCCGGGTGCTGGTCAGCGCCCGCAAGCTCGCCGAGCTGGGGGTCTCCGACGAGGAGCTGGCCGCCCCGGCGCAGGTCGAGCTGGCCCCCCGCCAGCCGCAGGCGCCGGAGCTGCTGGGCACGGCCGATGCGCCGACCGGTGGGTCGACACTGGACTGACGGCCGATTCCTACCACCTCCGCTGTGACAATGCGCATCGGTGCACGTCACGAAGTGGTCACAACGAACTCGCCGGTAGTGACACCGACCTGCGCCGAAGGATTTCGGTCACGCGTGCCCTGCATCTGAGGGCCCTGTTCTCTGGAGGAAAGAGAACGTGAGCAAACCCCGAAACCTGAGCCGGCGTACCTCCGCCGCGCTCTTCGCGTCGGTCGTGGCGGCCAGCGCCGTGACCGGCGCGGGCGGAGCCGCGAACGCGAGCACCGCACCCACCGCCGCCCCCGACACCTCGCAGGTCACCCCCGTCGAGGCCCTGGGCTCGCACGACGCCAAGCTGCTCGCCGAGGCGGAAGCGAAGAAGGCCCCGACCGTCACGCTGATCGTCGCCACCGAGAAGGGCGAGGCGAAGGACGTCGCCGCCGACCTCAAGGCGCTCGGCGCCGCGGTCACCGAGCGGTACGACAGCATCGGCTACGTCCTGGCCAAGGTCCCCACCTCGAAGGTGGTGAAGGCGGCCACGCTGCCCGGCGTCTCCGCCGTGGACCTGGACGAGACCATCCAGCTCCCCGACCCGACGCCCGAGGTGGCCCCCGCCGGCAAGAAGGCGGCGAAGCAGGCCGCGACCCTGCCCGGCCCCGGCGCCGACACCCCGGCCGCGAACCCGTACATGCCGACGCACGAGACCGGCGCGGTCTCGTTCGTGAAGCAGCACCCGGAGTGGGACGGCCGCGGCGTCACGATCGGCATCATGGACTCCGGTGTGGACCTCGGCCACCCGGCGCTGCAGCAGACCACCACCGGGGAGCGGAAGATCGTCGACTGGGTCACCGCGACGGACCCGTTCGAGGACGCCACCTGGCGCGCCATGATCACCGAGGTGACCGGCCCGTCGTTCACCGCGTCCGGCGCGACCTGGAAGGCCCCGGCCGGCACCTACCGGTTCAACCGGTTCACCGAGTCGGTCACCACCAACAGCGACCCGGCCGGTGACGTCAACCGCGATGGGGACCGCACCGACGCGTTCGGCATCCTCTACGACCCGGCCACCCACAACATCTGGGTCGACACCAACCAGAACAACGACTTCACCGACGACGCCCTGATGCGGCCGTACAAGGAGAAGTTCGACGTCGGCCACTTCGGCACCGACAACCCGGCGACCCCCGTCGCCGAGCGGATGCCGTTCGTCGTGGAGTACCGCGAGGACGTGGACACCACCCCCATCCGCGGCCCCGGCCCGGTCGACTACGTCAACATCGGCATCGTCGAGAGCACCCACGGCACCCACGTCGCCGGCATCACCGCCGCCAACGACATGCTCGGCAACGGCGCCTTCGACGGTGCCGCGCCCGGTGCCAAGCTCGTCTCCGCCCGCGCCTGCTCGTGGGGTGGCGGCTGCACGTACGCCGCCCTCACCACCGGCATGGCCGACCTGGTGATCAACCGCAAGGTCGACGTGATCAACATGTCGATCGGCGGCCTGCCGGCGCTGAACGACGGCAACAACGCCCGCGCCGAGCTCTACAACAACCTGATCACCACCTACGGCGTGCAGATGTTCATCTCGGCCGGCAACTCCGGCCCGGGCCTGAACACCATCGGCGACCCGTCGGTGGCCGCCAACGTGGTCAGCGTCGCGGCGAGCATCAGCAAGGACACCTGGCTGGCCAACTACGGCTCGGTGGTGGAGCAGAAGAACGCGCTGTTCAACTTCTCCTCCCGTGGCCCGCGCGAGGACGGCGGCGTCAAGCCGAGCATCACCGCGCCCGGCTCCGCCATCTCCACCGCGCCGACCTGGCAGCTCGGCAACCCGGTCCCCGAGGCCGGCTACCCGCTGCCCCCGGGCTACGCGATGCTGAACGGCACCTCGATGGCCTCCCCGCAGGCCGCCGGTGCCGCCGCCCTGCTGCTGTCGGCCGCCAAGGCGACCGACAAGGGCGTCACCCCGGCCGCGCTGCGCCGGGCCGTCTACTCGTCGGCCAAGCCGATCAAGAACGTCCCGACGTACGCCCAGGGCTACGGCATGTTCGACGTGGCGGGCGCGTGGAAGCTGCTGCGCAAGGGCGTGGAGACCCGCTCCTACACCTCCGACGCCCCGGTCTGCACCGTGCTCTCCGGGCAGCTCGGCACCCCGAACCGGGGCACCGGCGTCTACAACCGTTGCGGCTCGGCCGACGGCGGGCACCGGGTCGGCCAGTCGAAGACCTACCAGGTCGCGATCACCCGTACCAGCGGGCCGGCCGGCACCGTGAAGCACGTGGTGGGCCTGCGCGGCAACGACGGCACCTTCAAGGCGCCGAAGACCGTCTCGCTCCCGCTGAACAAGACCGTCACCGTCACGGTCACCGCCAAGCCCGCCACCTCCGGCGCGCACGGCGCGATCATGACGATCGACGACCCGCGTACCTCGGTCATCGACTTCGAGGTCTCCACCGTCGTCGTGGCCTCGAACGACGTGCAGAAGCCCGACTACTCCTTCTCGGCCGAGGGCTCGGTCGACCGGAACGGCTTCACCTCGTACTTCGTGACGGTGCCGCCGGGCACCGGTGCCCTCCAGGTGAACCTGTCCGGCATCGCCACCGGCTCGCAGACGCGGTTCATCGCGTTCAACCCGTACGGCGTCCCGGTGGAAAGCACCTCCAGCCTCGCCTGCTACACCAACTTCTCCGACGCCAACGCCTGCAAGCCGCAGGAGCGCGACTACCAGAACCCGATCGCCGGGGTCTGGGAGATCGAGGTGGAGTCCCGCCGGACCTCGCCGTCGCTGAACAACCCGTACCAGCTCACGGCGCGGGTGCAGGGTGTCGCGGTCGAGCCGGCCGTGATCGAGCTGCCGTCGGTCGACGCCGGTGCGGCGACCCCGGTGACCTGGTCGCTGGCCAACACCTTCGGCCCGGTCGCGGTGACCGGCCAGGGCGGCCCGCTGTCCAGCGTGCACGCCGAGCGGCCGACCATCACCGAGGGCGCGACGCAGGAGTTCATCGTGGAGGTGCCGGCGGGGGCGACCCGCTTCACCGCCCGGATCGGCAACCCGGCCAGCGCCGCGGCCGACCTCGACCTCTTCGTCTTCCGTGGCGCCACGGAGGTCGGTCGGGCCGCCGACGGCGACTCGGAGGAGGCCGTGACCATCAACAACCCCGTGGCGGGCACCTACCGGGTGGTCGTCGACGGCTACGCGGTCGACGGGGCCGGTGGCAGCACCGCCTACGACTACCGTGACTCGTTCTCCGCCGCGGCGCTGGGCAACCTCTCGGCGTCGGCCACCCCGCTCACCCTCGCCAACGGCGCCACCGCCACCCTGACCGGTACGGTGACCGCCCAGTCGACCCCGGCCGCCGGCCGGGCGCTCTTCGGTGAGCTGTCCGTGGTGACCACCGAGGGCGCGGTCGTCGGCCGCGGCGCCGTCTCCATCGGCACCGTGAGCTGACCCGTCCCGCACCGGAACACCGGAGCCCGCCCCCACCCGGGGGCGGGCTCCGCCCGTTCGTGCCTCCGACCACAGCCAATCGGCCTCGGGCCTCGGGCCTCGGGCCTCGGGCCTCGGGCCTCGGGCCTCGGGCCTCGGGCCTCGGGCCTCGGGCCTCGGGGCATTGTCCACGCCACGCTGTCGAGCTGCCCCGTCCATGAGACCGGTTCGAGGCGGCGTCCCGACGGGCCTGCCACCGCCGGCCCTGCCCCTATCCGTGGGGCAGCTCGACAGGGCACACGGCGGGACGGGTCTGCGCAGTTGGCCGACCACCGGCGCCCCGCGCCGAACCCGCCGACCACCGGCCCCGCGCCGAACCCGCCGGGAACCGGCCCCGCGCCGAACCCGCCGGCAACCGCCCCGCGCCGAGCCCGCCGGCGACCGGCGCCCCGCGCCGAACCCGCCGGCAACCGCCCCGCGCCGAACCCGCCGGCAACCGCCCCGCGCCGAACCCGCCGGCAACCGCCCCGCGCCGAGCCCGCCGGCGACCGGCCCGCGCTGAAGTCCCGGCGGCACCGCTGCCCGCCCGCAACGACGCCCGCCGCGATCAGGACCCCGCGCGATGAGCACCCGACGCGCCGCCTGCGCGCGGATGGCGGCTCAGCCGCGGCGGGCGGTGTCGACCTGGAAGGGCGTGCCCTGCTGGCAGGTGGTGAGCAGGTCGGGCTGGACCCGACCGGTGACGGTCACCTTCGCGCCGGGCTTC
Organism: Micromonospora sp. NPDC023814; assembly: GCF_040639595.1. Classification (NCBI taxonomy): domain Bacteria; kingdom Bacillati; phylum Actinomycetota; class Actinomycetes; order Micromonosporales; family Micromonosporaceae; genus Micromonospora; species Micromonospora sp. NPDC023814. The sequence goes on along the minus strand of NZ_JBFAAF010000001.1, from coordinate 73,611 downwards.
AGCACGTCGCGCGGGCCGCCGATCAGCAGGTAGTTGCCGAGCAGCAGGCAGTTGGGCTCGACCCCGGGGGTGACCGTCCCGGTCAGCGTGGTGCCGCCCGCTGGCGGCGACGAGGTCGGCCGGCCCGGGCGCTTCGTGGGTGGGGGCAGGACGGGGCCGCTCGCGTCGTCGCTGGTCGGCGGCGTGCCGGGGGTGGTCTGATCCGGGCTGGACGGCGTGGTCACTGGGGCTCCCGTCGGGCTGGGGGTGGGGATGTCGCCGCCACCGTCCTGACCGCCGCAGGCGCTCAGCGCCACGCAGACGGCCAGCGCGGAGGCGGCGAGCCGAAAGGTCCTCATACCCGTATCGGACGCAGCGAAGCCCGGCGCCGTTCCCTGCCGGGTCAGCCGCGGGCCGCGGCGGCCTTCATGTCCCGCTTGAGCTCCTGCGGCAGCGAGAAGGTCAGCCGCTCGTTGGCCGTCACCACCTCGTCCACGTCGGTGAACCCGTGCACGGCGAGGTGGGCGAGCACCTCCTGCACCAGCTCGTCCGGGACGCTGGCGCCCGAGGTCAGCCCGACCGTGCGCGCCCCCTCCAGCCAGGCGTCGTCGATCTCGTGCGCGAAGTCGACGAGGTGACCGGCCCGCGCGCCGGCGTCCAGGGCGACCTCGACGAGGCGTACGGAGTTGGAGGAGTTGCGCGAGCCGACGACGATCACCACGTCGCACTCGGGCGCGATCTCCTTGACCACGTGCTGACGGTTGGAGGTGGCGTAGCAGATGTCGTCGCTGGGGGGCGACTGGAGCATCGGCAGCCGCTTCTTGAGCCGGGCCACCGTCTCCAGCGTCTCGTCGACCGAGAGGGTGGTCTGGGAGAGCCAGACGACCTTGTTCGGGTCGCGGACGGTGATCTTGTCGGCGTCCTCCGGGCCGTCCACGAGCTGGATGTGCTCCGGGGCCTCGCCGGAGGTGCCGATGACCTCCTCGTGCCCCTCGTGGCCGATGAGCAGGATGTCGTAGTCCTCGGCGGCGAACCGCTTCGCCTCCTGGTGCACCTTGGTGACCAGCGGGCAGGTCGCGTCGATCGCCTTGAGCGAGCGCGTGCGGGCCTGCTCGTAGACCTCCGGCGCCACCCCGTGCGCGGAGAAGATGACGGTGGCGCCCTCCGGCACCTCCTCGTTCTCCTCCACGAAGATCGCGCCCTTGGCCTCCAAGGTCTGCACGACGTGCTTGTTGTGCACGATCTGCTTGCGTACGTAGATCGGGGCGCCGTAGAGCTTGAGCGCCTCCTCCACGGTCTGCACCGCGCGGTCCACGCCCGCGCAGTAGCCGCGGGGCTTGGCCAGGAGCACGCGCTTGCCGGTCCGGGACGTCGCTTCAGCCTGAGTCACCCGCCCATCGTACGTGCCGCCCGGACGGCGACATCGACTGCGACCGCCGCCACAGGGACAGCCCGCGCCCAGCACCCGACCCACCTCGTTGATCATGAAGTTGCCCACGACACGCCGTCAGCAGGGCAACAGCTTCATGATCAACGGAGCTCGGACGGCGGGCCGTAGGGTGGGCGGGTGAGCACAGGCGAGGTGGGGCGGAGCACGTCCGAGGAGCCGTGGCCGGTCCGGGTGGTCAGCCAGAAGGTCGGCGCCTGGATCGCCCGGCTGGGCTGGGTGTGGGTCGACGGGCAGGTGGCGCAGATCAGCCGCCGGCCGGGCGCCACCACCGTCTTCCTCACCCTGCGGGACCCGTCGGCCGACCTGAGCCTGACCGTCACCACCAACCGGGACGTCCTCGACGCCGGCGCGCCGGAGCTGCGCGAGGGTGCCCGGGTGGTGCTGCACGCCAAGCCGGAGTTCTACGCGGCCCGGGGCACGCTCAGCCTGCGCGCCGACGAGATCCGGCAGGTCGGCCTCGGCGAGCTGCTGGCCCGGCTGGAGAAGCTCAAGAAGCTCCTCGCCGCCGAGGGGCTCTTCGACCGGGCCCGCAAGCGCCGACCGCCGTTCCTGCCCAACCGGATCGGGCTGATCACCGGCCGCGCGTCGGCCGCCGAGCGGGACGTGCTGACCAACGCCCGACGGCGCTGGCCGGCCGTGGAGTTCCGCACGGTCAACGTGGCCGTCCAGGGGCCGAGCGCGGTCCCGCAGATCGTCGACGCACTCAAGGTGCTGGACGCCGACCCGACCATCGACGTGATCATCATCGCCCGGGGCGGGGGCGGCATCGAGGATCTGCTCCCCTTCTCCGACGAGGCGCTCTGCCGGGCGGTGTTCGCCTGCCGCACGCCGGTGGTCAGCGCGATCGGCCACGAGACGGACGCGCCACTGGTCGATTACGTCGCCGACCTGCGCGCCTCCACGCCGACCGACGCGGCCAAGCGGGTGGTCCCCGACCTCACCGAGGAGGTACGCCTCATCCGGCAGGCCCGGCACCGCCTGGAACGCGCGGTGCGCAACCTCGTCGACCGCGAGTCGCACCGGCTCGACGGGCTGCGCTCCCGGCCCGTGTTGGCCCGCCCGCAGGTGATGGTCGACCAGCGGGCCACCGACCTGACCGGGCTCCGCCAACGGGCCGGGCGCTGCCTGGACCACCGGCTCGCGGCCGCCGACGACGACCTGCGGCACACCCTGGCCCGGCTGCGTGCCCTCTCGCCGGCGGCCACCCTCGACCGGGGCTACGCGATCGTCCAGCGGGCCGACGGGCACGTCGTTCGGGCCGCGTCCGAGGTGGGCAAGGGCGACGCGCTGCGGGTCCGGCTCGCCGACGGCGAACTGGCCGCCACGGTCGACGGCTGAACGGGCAGGGCAGACACGATGTGGTGGGATGGCAGCGATGACTGACGAGAAGAAGGACGAGCGCCTCAGCTACGAGCAGGCCCGCGCCGAGCTGGCGTCGGTGGTCGAGCGGCTGGAGGCCGGCGGCACGACGCTGGAGGAGTCGCTGGCGCTCTGGGAGCGCGGCGAGAAGCTGGCCGAGGTCTGCCAGCGCTGGCTCGACGGCGCCCGCGCCCGGATCGACGCCGCCCGGCAGGAGGCCGCCTCCTGACGTCCCCGCGCGTCGATCACGGGGTTTGTGGGGGACGAGACGTCACCCACCACAAACCCCGTGACCGACGCGGCGCGCGTCAGTTGAACAGGTTGTAGAGCTCCGCCGGAGCCTCGACCACCTGGTCCGCCGGCGGCCTCTGCGCGGCGGTGGCGTTGCCGTAGTCCGAGTAGGTGATCCGGATGTCCTGCGCCTTCGTCTGGCCGGCGGCCGGGATCTGGATGACCATCTCGCTGAGTCGCCCCTGCGGGTCGAGCTTCGCGGTGAACGGCACCGACTTCGCCTGCGCGCCGAGGGCCGTGACCACCGCCGGGTCCACCGAACCCGCCTGCGCCGCCTTCGACACGTCGATGGTGCCGGCGTACGCGCCCTCGCCCGTCTGCCGCACCTCGGTGATGCCCTGGGTCAGCACCTCGCTGCCCGCCGGGTCGACCTTGTCGAAGTCGAAGCCGAGGTTCCGGTTGCCCTTGATCCGGGTCTGGTCGAGGTGCTGGTACTTGCCGAGGTTCAGCTTCTGCACGCCCGGCAGGCTGCCCGCGGTCGTGCCGCCGAGTTCCAGCTTCACCCAGCTGTCCGGCTTGGCGTGGATCAGGTCGAGCTTCATGAACAGGTCGTCGGTCGGCTGGCCGATCGTCACCCGCATCTCGGCGCTCTGGCTGGGCTCGTGCACCTGCCCCTCCGCCGCGGAGCCGGCGCCGGACATGGTGAACCGGAAGTTGCCGTTGCTGATCTCGCGGGTGGAGGCCAGCAGCGCCTGCTTGGCGTCGCCGGGGACCGGGGTCGCGGCGCCGGAGGCCGCCACCGTGCCGGACGCCGACCCGGACGGGGAGGCGGACGAGCCCGCCTCCGGTGTCCCGCTGGCATCGCAGGCGGCCAGACCAGGAGTGAACAGCGCGGCGGCCACCAGGCCGGCGCTCAGGCGTCGAAGAGTCATGCGTGTCTCCCACGTGGGTCACCCGACGCACCTGACGGCGCCGGAAACCGGGCGACGCACCGCGTCGGCTACGTCGCGCGAGCCCGCGGGCCGGCCGCCGGAGCGGCCGGGCGGGCCCGCTCCCCTGTTGTTCCCTGCCACCGCGTCGCACAATCACCGGTCTGTCCGGTTGCCCCGGTCGGGTGACCGCCGAAACGCGGAAACGGGCGGCCGGAGCCGCCCGTTTCCGTCGTGCCGGTGTTACTTGAGCATCTCGTACGTCGAGGCCGGGGCCTCGACGACCTTGTCCGCCGCCGGCTTCTGCGGGGCGGTGGCGTTGCCGTAGTCGGCGTAGGTGACCGTGATGTCGTGGGCCTTGGTGTCACCGGCCGCGGGGACCGAGATGACCAGCTCGGTGAGCCGGCCCTGGGCATCCAGCTTGGCGGTGAAGGGCAGCGACTTGGCCTGCGCGCCGAGCGCCTTGACCAGGTCGGAGTCCAGGGCGGCCGAGTCGTCGCCCACGGCGGACGCGTCGAGCTTGCCGGCGTAGCTGCCCTCGCCGGTCTTCTGCACCTCGGTGATGCCCTTGGCGAGCACGGCGGTGCCGGCCGGGTCCACGTCCTCCATGTTGAGGCCGAGCTCGCCGGCGTCCTTGACCTTGGACTGGTCGAGGTGCTGGTACTTGTCCTTCATCTTGTCGGCGCCGGGGATCATCGCCCCCAGGTCGCCGAGGTCCATCTTCACCCAGCTGTCCGGCTCGATGTAGATCATCTCCATGCCGAAGGTCGTGCCGGAGCCGTCGTCGACCTTCATCGTGAACTGGGCGCTGTTGCTGGGCTTGTGCACCGAGCCCTTGCCGCTGATGCCGTCACCGGCGATGGTGAAGTTGAAGTTCCCCTTCTCGATCTCCTTGGTGGAGGCGAGCAGCGCCTCCTTCGGGTCGGCGGGGACGGCCGGGGCCGACGACGCGGACGAGCCGGCGGCGCCGGGCTCGGCGGCGTCCGACTTGCAGGCGGCCAGGCCGGGAACGAGCAGGGTGGCGGCGAGCACGCCGACGCTCCACCGTCGAATGTTCACTGTTGTCTCTCTTCGCAGAACGGTAAGCACCCGGCCGACCGTGGTCGCCGGAGGTGAGCCGGGGCAGCGTAGCCGATGGGACCGACGTCCGGGGGCCCTCGACGGCCGGCCGCTACCGGATCGTCCCGGCCAGGTGTCGCAGCTCGTTGTCCCGGGCGTCGCCGACCACGATCACCGTCCGGTTCGGTTCGAGCAGCACCAGCGCCTGCTCGTTGGCCCGGGCGGTGTACCGCTGCCAGGTGCGCCCGCCCAGGTCGGTCTGCCCCTGGGGTTGCCCCTCGGCGGTCAGCTCGGCCGGCAGCAGCCGCTCCGGCGGCACGTTGCTCTGCACCAGCTGGGCGCCCCGCCCCTCCGGGGTGAGGTAGCCGAGGCGCAGGCTCGCCCCGCCCTCGACGTTCTGGAAGGTCGCGTTGACCGTCCGCCACCCGTCTCCCAGCTCCACCGGCTCGCTGACCGGGAACGCGTTGGCGGCCCGGGCCGACTCGACGGCGGGCGCGGGGTCGACCGTGACCGGCTGGTCGCCGCCGAGGAACCCCCGGTAGAAGGCGAGTAGCAGGGCGATCGGGATCAGCAGCACGAGCAGCGAGAGCGCCATGTCCTTCGGCGACCGCTCCGACTTGCGGGCGTCGACCGCGGGCGGCGGCGCGGGCAGCTCGCCCGTCTCCGTCGCGCCGGCCGGCACGGCGCCCGGCGCGGCGGGAGGCTCCACCAGCGCCGGCTCGCCCTCCGGCACGGCGGCGGCCGGGGTCGGGGCGACCGGCGGCTGACCGTCCGGCGGCGTCTGGTCGGCGGGTACGCGATCGGCAGGCTGTGCGGGTTCCACCCCGCCATCTTCCCGCACCGCCCGACCGGCCGTATCCGGGCCATCACCGCCCCGGCACGGCGCCCGGTCCGCCATCGTGTGAGGATCAGCGACACAGCCGGCAGCGGCGACGCCGCACCCTGCCGCCCCGCAACGTCGCGAGGAGGAGCCGTCATGACCAACACCACCAGGACGCGGATCCCACAGGATCTCGACCGCAACCTCGCCCTCGACCTGGTCCGGGTCACCGAGGCCGCGGCGATGGCCGCCGGCCGCTGGGTCGGCCGGGGCGACAAGGAGGGCGGCGACGGGGCCGCCGTCGACGCGATGCGCAAGCTGATCAACTCGATCCCCATGCGGGGCGTCGTGGTGATCGGCGAGGGCGAGAAGGACAACGCGCCGATGCTCTTCAACGGCGAGGAGGTCGGCGACGGCACCGGGCCGGAGGTGGACGTCGCGGTCGACCCGATCGACGGCACCACGCTGATGAGCAAGGGCATGCCGAACGCGCTGGCCGTGCTCGCGGTCGCCGAGCGCGGGGCCATGTTCGACCCGAGCGCCGTGTTCTACATGGAGAAGCTCGCGGTCGGCCCGGTCTACGCCGACGTGGTGGACATCAACGCCGGGGTGGCCGACAACCTGCGCCGGATCGCCAAGGTCAAGGGCGCCGACATCTCCGAGGTGACGGTCTGCGTCCTGGACCGTCCCCGGCACGACGACCTGGTGGCGCAGATCCGGCGCGCCGGGGCGGGCATCCGCTTCATCTCCGACGGCGACATCGCGGGCGCCATCGCCGCCGCCCGTGGCGAGTCGGACGTCGACGTGCTGATGGGCATCGGCGGCACCCCGGAGGGGATCACCGCGGCCTGTGCCCTCAAGTGCATGGGCGGGGTGATGCAGGCCAAGCTCTGGCCGCGCGACGCCGAGGAGCGGGAGAAGGCGCTCGCCGCCGGGCACGACCTGGACCGGGTGCTCACCACCGACGACCTCGTCACCGGCGACAACTGCTTCTTCGTGGCGACCGGGGTCACCTCCGGCGACCTGCTGCGCGGGGTCCGCTACCGGGCCGGCGGGGCGTACACCCAGTCGATCGTGATGCGCTCGAAGAGCGGCACGATCCGGGTGATCGACTCGTACCACCGGCTGGAGAAGCTGGCCCTCTACTCGGCGGTGGACTTCGACGGTCGCCCCCTGGCCGAGCAGGAGTGACCGCCACCGGGACGATGGCCCCGCCGGCCCCGTCGGCGACCCGCCGGATCGCCGGCGTGGGCCTCGCGACCGCCTCCGGGGTCGCCGTGGCCGTGCAGTCCCGGATCAACGGCGAGTTGGGCGTACGCCTGTCCGACGGGATCGCCGCCGCGGTGGTCTCGTTCGGCGTGGGCCTGCTGGTGCTGTTGGTGCTGGTTCCCGCCACCCAGGGTGGGCGGCGGGGACTGGTGGCCCTGCGTGGTGCGCTCGCCGACGGCACGCTGCGGCCGTGGCAGTGCCTCGGCGGGGTGTGCGGCGCCCTGCTGGTGGCCGCGCAGGGGCTGACCATCGGCGCCCTGGGCGTGGCCGTGTTCACCGTGGCGGTGGTCGCCGGCCAGTCCGGCAGCAGCCTGGCCGTCGACCGGGCGGGGCTCGGCCCGAACGGGCGCCAGCCGGTCACCGCCCAGCGGTTGGCCGGCGCGGCGCTGACCGTGGTAGCCGTCCTGCTGGCCGTCGGCGACCGGCTCGGCGACCCGGGCACCCTCGGGCTGGCGCTGCTGCCGCTGCTCGCGGGGGTAGCCATCGCCTGGCAGCAGGCGGTCAACGGTCGGGTGCGGATGGCCTCCGGCAGCGCCCTGGCGGCCACGCTGGTCAACTTCACCGCCGGGACGACGGCCCTGCTGGCGACCTTCGCCGTCGACGTCGCGGTCCGGGGCTGGCCGGCAGGCGACCTGCCCACCGAGCCCTGGTTCTACCTGGGTGGGCCGATCGGGATCGTGTTCATCGCGATCGCGGCCGCGATCGTCCGGTTCACCGGCGTGCTGTTGCTCGGCCTGGCCACCATCGCCGGTCAGATCGTCGGCGCCGTGCTGCTGGACGTGCTGCGGCCCACGACGGCCTCCCACCCGAGCCCCACCACGCTGCTCGGCGCGGCGCTGACCATGGTCGCGGTCCTCGTCACCGCGCTCGCCCCGGCTGCGCCCCGCCAGCCGGACGGCCCGGCCCGCTGACGTCGTCAGGGCGGTGGCCGACAAGGGATCCTGCTCGACCGCCGACGACCCGACGCCGGGCCTGTCCACCGACACGGCCGACCACCTGTCCACCGACACCGACAGCCGGCCCCCTGCCGCCGCCGGGCGTGCCGGCCCGCGTGGAGCGGACCGGCGGGCGTGCCGGGTGTTCAGGAGGCCCGCGCCGGAGCCGGCCGGGCGCGGAGGGCGGCGACGGTGTCGGCGAGGGCGTCGTCGAGCGGGGTCGGGTCGATGCCGAAGGTCGCGACGGCCGCAGTGGAGTCCAGCACGAACGGCCGGTCGAACTGGTAGGCGATCTCCCGCAGCTCCTTCGCGGCCGGGTCGAACAACCCGCCCAGCCACAGCACCGGCCCGGGCATCCGGGCGAGCTTCGGCGCGGGCGCCCCGGCGAGCATGGCCGCGCGGGCGGCCAGGCCACGGATCGAGACCGCCGGCGCGGTCGGCACGTGCCAGGCCCGGCCCCAGCCCCGCTCGTCGGTGGCCGCGGCCACCAGGGTGCGGGCCACGTCCGGCACGTACGTCCAGCTGTGCGGCGCGTCGAGGTCCGCCGGCACCAGCGCGCGCCGGCCGGCCAGGACCTGCGGCAGCACCAGCATGCTCGGCAGCGATTGGGCTCCGGCGCCCAGGTAGTCCGAGCCCCGCACCTCGGTGACCCGGACCCGGCCCGCCTCGTGGGCGGCGAGCGCGTCGGCCCACATCTGCGCCCGGACCCGCCCCTTCACGCTGCTCGGCCGCAGCGGCGTCGCCTCGGTCATCGGGACGTCGACGGGGCCGTAGCCGTAGAGGTTGCCGACGGTGGCGAGCACCGCCCCGCTCCGCTCGGCGGCGGTGAGCAGGGCGGTGGCCAGCGGCGGCCAGTCGGTGGTCCACCGGTGGTAGGCCGGGTTGGCGCAGTTGTAGAGCGCCGCCGCGCCGGTGGTCGCCGCGGTGAGCCGGTCGGCGTCGGTGGCGTCCGCGGCGATCCGCTCGACCGCCGGGTGCTCCGGCCCACCGCCCCGGCGGGTCACCAGCCGCACCCGCTCGCCCCGGTCGGCGAGGAGGCGGGCGGTGGCGGTGCCGACGGGGCCGGCGCCGACGATCACGTGCAGTGCCATCAGGGGTCACCTTTCAGACCGGCGATTCTCTCCGAGAGCGGTGCTCTCGTTCGACCCAAGCATGACCCAGGACCCTACGCTGCGTCAAGAGCACTGCTCTCGATTTTGATCTGCGCTCTCATCCGTGGCAGGGTGGAGGCATGGCTGCATCCTCCATCCGCGCCCGGGTCCGCGCCGAGATGATCGACGAGATCAAGGCCGTGGCCCGGCGACACCTCGCCAGCGACGGCGCCAACCTGTCGCTCCGTGCGGTCGCCCGGGACATGGGCATGGTCTCGTCGGCGATCTACCGCTACTTCCCCAGCCGCGACGAGTTGCTGACCGCGCTGATCATCGAGGCGTACGACGCGCTCGGCGAGGCCGTGGAGGCGGCCGACGCCGGATGCGACCGCCTCGACCTGCGCGGACGCTGGCACGCCGCCTGCCGGGCGGCCCGCGGCTGGGCGCTCGCCCACCCCGCCGAGTACGCCCTGCTCTACGGCAGCCCCGTGCCCGGCTACGCCGCCCCGGACGACACCATCGGCCCCGCCCAGCGACCGCCGCTGACCCTGATCGGCATCCTCCGCGACGGATTCGGCGCCGGTCGGCTCGATCCGCCACCGGCCGCCGAGGTGGCCGGGCCGCTCCGCGCCGACCTGGCGGACCTGGCCGGGATGCTGGGCGGTGAGCTGCCCGAGGCACTGCTCGCCCGGGGCATGGCCGGCTGGACCCAGCTCTTCGGGCTGATCAGCTTCGAACTGTTCGGCCGGATCAACCGCACGCTGCCGCATCGGGACGCGTACTTCGACCACCAGACGGCACTGATGGCCGACCTGATCGGGCTCCCCCGCACGGGCTGAACCCGTCCCGCGCGACGGTCAGCGGGGCGGCACGGCGGGACGCGGCGTCGGCCACGGCGGATCGACCGGCTCGGCGGACGCTCCGACCAGCCGGGCCGCCCGCCAGCCCAGCAGCAGCCCCGGCACCGTGGCCACCGCCGCGAGCAGCAGAGCCGTGCGGGTGTACGCGGGCCGGCCGTAGAGCCAGCCGACCAGCGGCAGCGCGGTCAGCGCCAGGGTCAGGGCGGTGGCCAGCAGCGCCTCCAGGGTCCACCGACCGGGCGCGCCCCGCGACCAGGCCGGCACCAGGGCGAACAGCAGCACGCCCAGCAGGACCGGGAGCAACGCGAGGAGGGCCAGCCAGAGCTGCGGCTCACCCGGCCAGACGACGGCCAGCAGCGCCCAGGCGCTGGCCCCGAGCGCGGCCAGGCAGGTCGGCAGCCAGGGCCCGTTCCCGGCCCGGAGCCCCGCCCGGGCGCCCGACACGGCGAGCACCGATACGCCCAGCATGAGCCCCGCGAGCAGGGCGAGGAGCGGATCGGCACCCCGGTCCGCCGGGGTGCTCCGGCCGAGCGCCGGCGGGCGTCGGTCGAACGGGTACCCGCCCACCTGGGCGTCGACGAAGCCGAGCCGCTCCCAGGTCCCGTCCGGCCGGCGGAGGGCGAAGCCGTCCCGACCGTTGGCCACCAGCACGACGTGCCGGCCGTCGCCGGTGTCCCGCACGGTCAGCTCCTGGGCGGCGATCCGCTCCCCCCGCGGCCCCGGGTCCGGGTACTGCCGGAGGAGGACGGCCCGCTGCGCCTCGGTCACCGCCCAGGCGGGGTGCCAGCTCCGGCCCCCGTCGTCGCTCTGGTCCACCGCGAGCCGGCCGGGGACCACCCGGTAGCAGCGCGTCGGTACGGCGGTCGAGCAGTCCCGGCTGACCGGGCCGGCGACCGGCCCCTTCACGCCGGTCAGCGCCTCGATCTCGCTCCGCGTCGGATCGCGCCACGTCACCCCGGCGTCATCGCTCACCCGCCAGTCGGGCGTGGTGCCGAGGACCTGGTCGGCGTAGCCGTGGCCGATGCCGGCCGCCAACCGTTCGTCGAGGACCACTGCCCGGACGGCGTCGGGATAGTGGACGGCGCTGGTCGCCGCCACCGCGAGCGTCGCCGCCGGCAGCAGCACCAGCAGGTGGACCAGCCGGGCGGACCGCCGCCGCACCGGCTCCCGCCGCGCCCAGGCCCAGCACCAGCCCGCGAGGGCCAGGGCCGGCAGGGCGAGCAGGTCGCTGCGGTCCGCCCGGATCAGCGAGGGCCCGCTGACGGCGCTCCAGGCCGCCGAGGCGACGGTGGCGGCGTACCCGCTGGACTTGACCACGGTGAAGCCGGCGGCGACGAGACCGAGCCCGAACCCGGCGGCGGTGCGGGCCGGCAGCCGCGGCGCCAGCAGGGTGAGCAGCACCGCGACCAGCGGCGGCGCGAGGACCAGGCCGGCGAGGTCGCTGAGCTTGCCGGTCAGCGCGCCGGGGAAGGCCGCCTTGAGCAGGTGGTCGTTGACCACGAGGAGGACGAGGGCGGCGACCGTCGCGGGGTGCCCCAGCCAGGCCAGGGTCGCCGGCGCGCCGTCGCGGTGCGGAGCCGGGACGCTCATCCGCCCACCGTCGCAGCCATTGATCTCGATCCGGCCACGGCCCGGGCGGCATCCGGTACCGGTGCGTCAGGTGCCGTCGGAGGAGTGCCCGGGGAAGAGGTGCGCGCTCGGGTCGATGGCCACGGCCGCGTTGTTCACCGCCGTGGCGGCCTCGCCGAAGCCGGTGGCGATCAGCCGCACCTTGCCCGGGTACTCGGTGATGTCGCCGGCCGCGAAGACCCGGGGCAGGTTCGTCGCCATCGCGCTGTCGACGACGATGTGCCGGCGGTCGAGCCGCAGCCCCCACTCGGCCAGCGGGCCGAGGTCGGCGGTGAAGCCGAGGGCGGCGACCACCGTGTCCACCGGCAGCAGCTCGGCGGCGCCGCCGCGTACGGTGATCTCGGCGCCGCTCACCGCCCCGTCGCCGTGCAGCCCGGTCACCTCCGCGTTGACGATCACGCGCACCGGCAGCTCCAGCACCCGGGCGACGGTGGCGGCGTGGGCGCGGAACTTCTCCCGCCGGTGCGCCAGCGTCACCGAGCGGGCCAGCGGCTGGAGCGTCAGCGCCCAGTCGAAGGCGGAGTCGCCGCCGCCGACGATCAGCACGTCCCGGCCGGCCAGCTCGGTCGGCTGCGGTACGAAGTAGACGATCCCCGTACCGGCGAAGTGCTCCGCCACCGGCAGCGGGCGGGGCGTGAAGCTGCCCAGCCCGCCGGTCACGATCACCGCCCCGCAGCCGAGCTGCTCGCCCCCGGCGAGGCCGAGCACCGGCCGCCCGTCGGCGTACGAGAGCTTCTCGGCGCGGGTGCCGAGCAGGTAGCGCGGGTCGAAGGGCGCCGCCTGGGCGACGAGGTTGGCGATCAGGTCCCGCCCCTTGACCGCCGGGAAGCCGGCCACGTCGTGGATCAGCTTCTCCGGGTACATGGCGGTGATCTGGCCGCCGGGCTCGGGCAGCGCGTCGACGACCGCGACGGAGAGCCCGCGGAAGCCGGCGTAGTAGGCCGCGAACAACCCGGCCGGACCGGCCCCGATCACCGCGACATCGACCTCGCGCATGGGCGTACCGTCGCTTTCCGCTCACGGATCAACGCGTGCTGATCCCGACGGTAGGGCCGGCGGTGTGCCCGGGCAAGCACGTCCCACCGGCCGCACGGCACCGGCGCGTCGGCGCTCAGGGCAGGGTGAGCGTGGACTCCGAGCGGTGGGGGCCGCCGAGGTCGTCCCGGCGGCGCCGGAAGATGATCGCGGCGACCGCCCCGCCGAGCAGCCCGAACAGGTGCCCCTGCCAGGAGATCCGCTCGTCGGTGGGGAGGATGCCGACCAGCTGCCAGCCGTAGAGCAGGCCGACCAGCAGGAAGACCGCGAAGTTCCACCAGCTCCGCTCGACGATCCCCCGCATGAGCAGGATGCCCAGGTAGCCGAAGATGACGCCGCTCGCGCCGACCACGACGGAGTTGGACGAGCCGGTGAACCACACCCCCAGCCCGCTGACCAGGACGATGACGAGCGTCGACCAGAGGAACCGGCGGGCGCCGGCGGCGAGCACGAAGGTGCCGAGCAGGATCAGCGGGATGCTGTTGCTGTAGAGGTGGTCGAAGCCGTGGTGCAGGAACGGCGAGAAGAACACCCCGTCGAGCCCGTCGATGCGCTTGGGGATGATCCCGGCGGCGGTGTCGAAGCCGGCCGCCAGCCCCTTGTCGAGGGCCTCGATGAGGAAGAGGAACGGCACCACCGCGCACATGGCGACGAAGGCCCGGCCGAGCGCGGCGTAGAACGCCTCGGTGCCGAACCGGTGCGGATCGCCGCTTCGCGGGTGCAGGGTCACCCGTCAAGAGCTATCAGGTGACGGCCCGTGCCGCCACTCCTGCGGCGATCCGTGCGCCCCGACGACGGAGGCGGGGTGTGTGGACGCCCACACACCCCGCCTCCGGTCGGTCGGTCAGTACCAGCCCACGTCCTGGGAGTGCGCCCAGGCCTTGCAGGGCGAGCCGTAGCGGCCCTCGATGTAGCCGAGGCCCCACTTGATCTGGGTCGCCGGGTTGGTCTGCCAGTCGTCGGCGACCGAGCCCATCTTGCTGCCCGGCAGCGCCTGCGGGATGCCGTACGCCCCGGACGAGGAGTTGCGGGCCTTGTGGTTCCAGCCGCTCTCCTTGGTCCAGAGCTTGTCCAGACAGGGGAACTGGTCCATCCCGAAGCCGGCCTTCACCATGAGCGCGCAGCCGACCTCGCGGTTGCCGCTGAACTCCGCGCAGGACGCCGGGATCGGCCCGTCGTACGGCTTGCTCTCGGCGGCCTTCTCGGCCGCGGCCTTGGCGGCGGCCTCCCGCGCCTTCTTCCGGGACGCGGCGGCGGCCTCGGCCTCGCGGGCCCGCTTGGCGGCTTCCTTGGCCGCCGCGGCGGCGCGCAGCTTCGCCTGGTATTCGGCGGCCCGCTGCTTCGCCGACTGCACCTGGTGGGCGGCCTGGCGTTCGCGCTGGTAGTCGAGCTCGGCCTCCTCCACGGCGGCGCCGACCTGCGCGGTGAGGCCTTGTTGCTGGGTCTGTCGGTCTTCGCCCAGGTAGACACCGCCGGCAACGCCCACGGAGAGCAGTGCGACAGCGGCCGTGCGGGCGCCGAACCGGCTCCACAGCCGACTCACGAAGTGGTCCCTTCGTCGGGGGCAAGGACACGGCGCGGGCACCCTTCATGGGGCGGGTCCGCGCCGCGAGCGCCCCGACCCTGTGCCGGTCGCAGCCGACGCACCGGGGGTGGAAGATGTCGGTGTGACGAACGATCACCAACGATCTTGTCGGTACGTGGGCGCTCGTTGGACACCATCGCGCACGGTGAGGCCGATGGGAAACCAAGAGGCTTAATTGTGACTTGCGTCACTCAAATTATAGGCACAAACAGCCAGATAACGGTCATCAGTGCGGGATGTCCTCCAGCAGGTCCGTCACCATCGCGGCGATCGGCGAACGCTCCGAACGGCTGAGGGTGACGTGGGCGAAGAGCGGATGGCCCTTGAGCGCCTCGATCACCGCGGTCACCCCGTCGTGCCGTCCGACGCGGAGATTGTCCCGCTGGGCCACGTCGTGGGTGAGCACCACCCGCGAGCCCTGGCCGATCCGGGAGAGCACGGTCAACAGCACCCCGCGCTCCAGCGACTGCGCCTCGTCCACGATCACGAAGGCGTCGTGCAGGCTCCGGCCCCGGATGTGGGTCAGCGGCAGCACCTCCAGCAGGCCGCGCGACGTGACCTCCTCCAGCACGTTCTCGTGCACCACCGCGCCGAGGGTGTCGAAGACCGCCTGCGCCCAGGGCGACATCTTCTCCGACTCCGAACCGGGGAGGTAGCCCAGCTCCTGCCCGCCGACGGCGTAGAGCGGGCGGAAGACCACCACCTTCTTGTGCCGCCGGCGCTCCATCACCGCCTCCAGCCCGGCACAGAGGGCCAGCGCGGACTTGCCCGTCCCGGCCCGCCCGCCCAGCGAGACGATGCCGACCGACTCGTCGAGCAGCAGGTCGAGAGCGATCCGCTGCTCGGCCGAGCGGCCGTGCAGCCCGAACGCCTCCCGGTCGCCGCGGACCAGCCGCACCGTCTTGTCGGGCAGCACCCGGCCGAGCGCCGAGCCGCGGGCGGAGTGCAGCACCAGGCCGGTGTGGCAGGGCAGCCCGGCGGCCGCGTCCAGGTCGAGCGTCTCGCCGGCGTAGAGCCGGCCGATCTGCTCCTCGGCCAGCTCCAGCTCGGACATCCCCGTCCAGGTGGGGTCGCTGGCCTGGCCGTGCCGGTACTCGTCGGCCCGCAGGCCCACCGAGGCCGCCTTCACGCGCAGCGGCATGTCCTTGCTGACCAGGGTCACCTCCCGCCCCTCGGCGGCGAGGTTCAACGCGACGGAGAGGATCCGCGCGTCGTTGGAGTCGGTGCGGAAGCCCGGCGGCAGGACGCCGTCGTCGGCGTGGTTGAGCTCCACCCGCAGCGTGCCGCCGGAGTCGTTGGCCGGCACCGGGCGGTCGAGCCGCCCGTGCCTGACCCGCAGCTCGTCCAGCATGCGCAGGGACTGCCGGGCGAACCAGCCCAGCTCCGGGTGGTGCCGCTTGCCCTCCAGCTCGGAGATGACCACGAGGGGCAGGACCACCTCGTGCTCGGCGAAGCGGTGGAAGGCCGCCGGGTCGGAGAGGAGCACCGAGGTGTCCAGGACGAACGCCTGGCCGGCTGGTCGGGGCTCCTCGGCGTCGGCCGGAGCGGCGGACGCCCCGCGGCGGCTCCGGGTGGTGCGGCGGGTCGTGGCAGTCGCGGCCGTGGTCCGGTCGGCCCCGGCGGTCGTACGGCGAGTCGTCACAGGCCTGCTCCGACGGATGGGCATCCGCCACCCGCGTTCCGCCTCCTCCGGTGCCCGGGGACACGGGGTCGGATGCGGAACCCCGTGCGCGAGGTCGCAGATCCGGGCGGACCGGCTGGCTCGGGAGAACCCCGTGCCATGCCTAGACGCTAGCGGCGTCGGACCCTCCGGGCTAGAGGGCGATCGTGGATCTCCGGGGACCGGCACGTTAACAGGCGTGGACGGCGGAACCGGCCGGGATGCATGCCCCCTGCGCGCATCCCGGCCGGTGGGACCACCGTCACCGGTCTGACGTGGTCCCGACGGTGCGTGTCCGCCGCGGACGACGCACCGTGCCCTGGGTACCGGCCGACGGGGCCTCGGGATCCCCGTCGACCGGGCTCAACCGGTCCGCCGCACGAGGGTGCCGGTCGGGTGCCGCCCGGTGACCGGGGCGGCCGGGGCCGCGAACGACGAGCCGGTGTACGTGGTGCCTGGCCGGACCACCGTGCCGGTGACGCGGGTGGTGGTGGGCGACGGGCCGGCCAGCGCTGACGCGATGGCCGCCTGGGCGTCGCGGCGGCGTCGGTTCCACGCGCCCCGGTCGCCGTCGAAGTAGCCCTGTCGGTAGCCGAACCGGTAGCCGATCCGGTAGCTGAGCTGCCCGTGCAGCCGGCCGGCGGCGTAGCTGGTGGCGCCGAGGACGAGGACGAGGAAGACCGCGAGGAAAGGGCTCATCCGGCGGCTCCGGTGCGCCGCGGGTGCCCGGTCATCGCTCCTCCGGCTCGACCGGGGTGGGACCGACGACCAGGAGCTGGTCCAGGTCGTCCGTGCTGACCTCCTCGACCAACTCGACGGTGATCCGGCAGCCGTCCAGGACGACCTCGGCCACCGAGGACCGGCGGATCTCGCCGCCGGCGTCGTACACCCGGACGCTGAGCTCCGGGCAGCCGAGATGGGTACGCCAGGTGTCCCACTCGGTGCGGTCACCGACGCTGAGCGAGAGGTAGCGGCAGCCCCGGGCGACGTAGAGGCGCCAGGGCGCGCTCAGGCCGGCGGCCACTCCCTCCGCGATCAGGCCGAAGGCCTGGGCTCGGGTGGCGAGTTCGGTCACCACACCCCCCTCGCGCCGGGGGCGTGACGCATGTGAGCACTGATCGTCTCATGCACGTGACACACCGTAGGTTGTCTCATGGGCGTGACAGTATCAGCTTTTCGTCTGTTTACTCCGCCTCTACGGGCACCTACTCTGCCCAGGTGACACCCCTCAGGAGCGGCGCCGGATCGTTTACCGGCAGGCCGGCATTCGCGTCTCGTCCGCGTGACACCAGCGTGCCGGGGCGGGCACGGCTGGCCGGCGGGTCGTACCGTCACGACGTGACCGAGACGGCCAACGCACGGAAGATCGCCTTCGCCACCTTCGTCCGTCGGGCGCTCGACGAGGCCCGGGCCACCCGGGCCTGGAGCGGCACCGAGGTCTCCCGTCGCACCGGGGTCTCCCGGCAGACCATCAACCGCTGGGTCCGGGGCGACTGGGCCAGCGACCCGGAGGCCGAGCGCGTGGTGGCGTTCTGCGAGGGCCTGGGGCTCAACCCGGCGACCGCCTTCGCCGCGCTGGGCTGGGACCGCACGGCGACGCCCCGCAGCACCCCCACCCCGCCGCCGATGGACCCCGACGTCGAGGCACTGCTGCGCCGCCTCGTCGATCCCGACGTCTCAGACGCGGAGAAGTTCCACATCCGGGAGACCATCCGTTACCTCGCATATCGCCCGACCCTGCCGGCCGATGTCCGAAAACGAGGTAAACAGGCCGGCTAGTTCCTCAGATGGCGAAAGAACGGCAGGTCAGACCCATTCGTTTCGCTCCGGGGCCGGAACGGGCACGCTAGCGTCCCTATTCGTACTGCTTGGGCTCGTCGTCGGTGGGGGGACGGGACAAGGCCGAACCCAGCCCTGCGGGACAGAAGGAGGGGTCTGTCCATGACCCTGAAGTGGATGGCAGTCGTCATCGCCACCGTGTCGATGACACTGGGCATGACCGGAAACGTGGTGACGCTGGCGGTCAACGGCGGGCAGCTTCCCCTGCTCGTCAACCTCCTCGTGCTCGCCACCGCCGGCACCGCGGTCGTCCTGGCCGTGGTCGCCGAGCTGCACGACCGGCTGAACGACCGGATCAGCGCGCTCACCGACTTCCTGGTGAGCCGGCTCAAGGAGATCGAGGAACGCAGCGGCGACCGGAACACCGGGTTCGTGGAGGGCTACCTGCTCAGCCACGGCCAGGAGGCGGCCGTCGTGCCGTTCGGGCGACGGGGACGGGGAGCCGCCGAACGCTGACCCGCCAGGCCCGCCTCCCGTGCCGACCGCGCCTCCGGACGCCGGCCGGACCACATCGTTCGACCGGGATTGAGCCGACCCGGCCGGGGTACGCTGACGCGCGTGCCGCCGTTGAACCTGGGCAACCAGCAGCCGAAGACCCCGTTGGACGCCGACCTTGCCTGGCGGACGACCGCCGGGCGGGCTGACGCGACGGTGCTCTTCTTCGACTTCGACGGCACCCTGGCGCCGGTCGACGACGACCCCACCGCGGTACGGCCCGCGCCGAACGTGATCGCCGCGATCGAGGCACTCGCCCCCGTCGTACGGCGGGTCGCGATCGTCTCCGCGCGACCGGTCGAGTTCCTCCGCGACCACCTCGGCGGGCTGGCCGGGATCGACCTGTACGGCCTCTACGGCCTGGAGCACAGCCACTCGGGCGGCGAGACCGTGACCGAGCCGGCGGCCCTGCCGTGGGTGCCCACCATGGCCGAGCTGGCCGAGCTGGCCCGGGCCGAGCTGCCCGAGGGCGCGCTGGTGGAGTACAAGCGGCTCTCCGTGGCGCTGCACTGGCGTACGGTGCCGCAGCTCGGCGACACCGTGGAGCGGTGGGGCCGGGCCCAGGCCGAACGGCTGGGGCTCAGGGTCCAGGCCGGTCGGATGGTGCTGGAGCTCAAGCCGCCGGTCGACCGGGACAAGGGCATGGTGATCGACGAGGTGGTCCGGGACGCCCAGGGCGCCTGGTACTTCGGCGACGACGTCTCCGACATCAAGGCGTTCGCCGCGCTGCGGGCCCGGGCCGCCGCCGATCCGAGCTTCTTCGGCGTCTGCGTCGCCGTCGCCAACCCCGAGACCGGCCACGAGGTCGCGGAGGCCGCCGACCTGACCCTCGACTCCCCCGCCGCCCTCGGCGACTTCCTCACCGCCGCCGCCCACCGCCTCACCTGACGCCGGGGCGGCCGGGGCCGGGAGGTCAGGCCCCGTAGCGGCGCTGCCGGTTGGCGTAGGAGCGCAGGGCGCGGAGGAAGTCGATGTGGCGGAAATCCGGCCAGTTGAGTTCACAGAAGTAGAACTCCGAGTGCGCGGACTGCCAGAGCATGAAGCCGGACAGCCGCTGCTCGCCGCTGGTGCGGATGACCAGGTCCGGGTCAGGCTGACCCCGCGTGTAGAGGTGCTCGGCGATGTGCTCGACGTCCAGCACCTCGGCCAGCTCCTCGATGGTGCCGCCGGAGGCGGCGTGCTCCAGCAGCAGCGAGCGCACCGCGTCGGTGATCTCCCGCCGGCCGCCGTAGCCGACCGCGATGTTGACCTCGGCCCCGCCGCTGCGCTCGCGGGTGCGCTCCTCGGCCGCCTTCAGCGCCGCGGCGGTCGACGCCGGGAGCAGGTCGAGCGCGCCGACCATGCGCAGCCGCCAGGGGTTGCCCTCCTCGGCCAGCTCGACCACGAGGTCCTCGATGATCTGCAGCAGCGGGTCCAGCTCGCTGGCCGGCCGGCGCAGGTTGTCGGTGGCCAGGAGGTAGAGCGTGACGTGCGCGATGCCGGCCTGGTCACACCAGCCCAGCACGTGTTTGATCTTCGCGGCGCCGACCCGGTGCCCGTCGTTCGGATCGACGTAGCCCATCTCCCGGGCCCACCTGCGGTTGCCGTCGCACATCACGCCGACGTGCCGGGGCACCGGCTTGCCCGCGAGCTTGGCCGTGAGGCGACGCTCGTACACCGAATAGATCAGGTCCCGCAGAGTCATCACCTTGCAGCGTAGCGACCTGTCCCGCCGATCACCCCCTCGGATGGCGTTCCCACGCCGACAGACCGATGCCGATCATGCCCAGCGTGCGGGCGTCGAGCCGCCCGTCGCCCAGCCCCAACTCGACCACCGTCCGGTAGACCCGGTCGTCCCGGCGGGCCGCCCGCACCGCCGCGTCGACGACCCGCCGGTGCCGGGCCAGCCACGCCGCGAACGAGCTGTGCCGCAGGTGAACGCCGAGCCGGCGGCGCAGCGCCGCCGCGTACCGCCGGGCGGCCTGCTCGGGCGAGCCGACGGCCGCCGCGCCGGCGAGCGCGCCGGAGAGCAGGGCGTAGAAGATCCCCTCGCCCGTGAACGGATTGATCAGCGAGAGCGCGTCGCCGGCGAGCAGCACCCGGCCGCGCCCGGGCGACGGGCGGTGCGTCGACAGCGGCAGGTGGTGCGCCCGCAGGTCGGTCACCGTGGCCAGGTCCGTGCCGGGCAGCAGCGCGCCGAGCCGGTCGACCAGGTGCGCCCGGCTCAGCGGCTCCCCCCGCAGCACCTCCCCGTACCCGACGTTCGCCCGGCCGTCGCCGATCGGGAACGACCAGGCGTACGCCGGCCAGCGCGGCGCCGAGGTGACGATGAGCTGTTCGGGCGGGCCGGGCAGCGCCGGGGCGTACCCCCGGATGGCGAGCGCCAGGTGGCGGTCGGGGTTCACCCGGTGCCCGAGCGCCCGCCGGACCACCGACCCGGCGCCGTCCGCGCCGACCACCACCCGCGCGGACAGTTCCCCGTCGAGCACCACCCGGTCGGCGCGGACCTCCACCCGCCGCACCGCCTGCCGGCGCAACCGCGCGCCGGCCGCGACCGCCGCCGCCACCAGCCGGGCGTCGAAGACCCTCCGGGGCACCGTGTACGCCGGCCGGGGCAGCGCCCGGGCCACCGTGCCGCCACCCGGCCCGACCAGGCGCAACGCCGGCAGCGGCGCGTGCCCGGCCACCGCGTCGGGCACACCCAGCTCGGCGAGCACGTCCAGCGCGTGCGCCGCGATGCCGTCCCCGCACGCCTTGTCCCGGGGAAAGTCGGACCGGTCCAGCAGCAGGACGCTCGCCCCCGCCCGCCGGGCCGCGAGCGCGGCGGCCGACCCGGCCGGACCGGCCCCGACCACCACCACGTCGAACTCATCGCTCACCGCGTCGCCTCCCTCCGGCCGGCGGCACCGGCCCGGCCCGGCCGCCCCGGCCGGCCCGGCCGGCCCGGCAACCCGTCCTGCCCGGCGATCCACCGGCCCGGCAACCCGTCCTGCCCGGCGATCCACCGGTCCGGCGATTCGTCGTGCCCGGCGAACCGTCAGCGCCCGGCGAACCGTCGGGTCCGGTCACCGCCCCGCTGGTCCGTCTGCCTCCCGGCTTCCCGGGTTCCCGGCCTCCTGACCTTCCGGCTCTCCGGCCATCCTGCCGTCGCGCACGCGCAGCGCGCCGAAGCCGCACCGGCATGTCCGTCAGCGCGTCGTCGACCCGGCACCGACCAACGGCTCGGGCCCTGTCGAGCTGCCCGCACAGACGGGGCACGATCCGGGCGTGCGGCCTCGTCATTCCGGCGGTCCCATGGACGGGGCAGCTCGACAGCGCGCGACAGGGGTCCCGCGACAGCCGTGATCCGCGCCGGAGTCGTCGCTCCGTCAGGCCGGTGCGGCGCGCTCGGCTGCCCCGGCACGGCTCGGGTTCACCCGGCGCGCTCGGGTTCACCCGGCGCGCTCGGCGCGCTCGGTTCGCTCGGCGCGCTCGGTTCGCTCGGCGCGGGTCGCGCGCCACAGGCCGTAGAGCGTCAGGGCGGCGGCGGCCAGCAGCGGGCCGCCGTCGCGGACCAGCCCGTCCAGCCCGAGCAGCCACCAGCACAACGGCAGGTCGACGGCGAGCACGACGACGGTCACCGCCACCAGCAGGATGCGCGCCCAGCCCTTGCCGCGCATCAGGAAGGCGGTGCAGAACAGTACCGCGTAGCTGGTCACGATGCCGGCGACGAACCAGAACAGCACTGCCGGCACGGCGGTCAGCCGGTCGTCCAGCACGGCGCCGCCGGCGATCAGGGCCGGAACCAGCATCAGCGGGCTGTAGGTGAACGCGGCAACCCGGCTGGTGAGCAGCCAGCCGCTGACCTCGGGCCGGCGGGGTGGGCTCTCCCGCCAGGAGATGCCACTACGGTCGATGACCAGCCGGGGCCGGTGGCGGACCAGGTGCCCGGACACCGCGGGCGAGCGGTAGAGCAGCCAGACCACGGCCGCGCAGAGGGCGGTGAGCAGGGCGAACCCGAGCAGCCCGGGCAGCGGCGGCACCCCCTGCCGGGGCACGATCAGCCGCCCGACGGCGAACACCGTGGTCACCGCGAGGATCAGCCCGAACGGCCGGGCCACCGTCCGGCCGCGACGGACGTGCCCGATCAGCAACAGGAAGCCGAGCGAGCGGAGCATGGCCCAGCCGGTGCGTACGGCCAGCCCGAAGCCCTGCTCCGGGGCGTACCACCAGTTGAGCAGCTCGACCACGACGGTGGCCGCCGCGGTCAGTGCGAGCAGCGTGGTCAGCGCCCGGACGGCGGACGGCCGCCGGACCTCGGTCTCGGCGGCCGTCCTCATGGGAACCGATGATGCCCGGTACGGGCGTCGATCACACCTGTCGTCAGCGCTGCGGCTCCGCGTCGAGCCGGGCGCGCAGCGCGTCCAGCTCGGCCCAGAGCACGCCCGGCAGCTTGTCGCCGAACTTCTCGAACCACTCGGTGACCAGCGGGAGCTCGTTGCGCCACTCCTCCGGGTCGACCTTCAGCGCGATCCGGACGTCCTCCGGGGTCATGTCCAGGCCCTCGATGTCGAGCGCGTCCTGGGCCGGGACCATGCCGATCGGGGTCTCCACCGCCTCGGCGCGCCCCTCGATCCGCTCGACGACCCACTTGAGGACGCGGGAGTTCTCGCCGAAACCGGGCCAGAGGAAGTTGCCCTCCGGGTCCTTGCGGAACCAGTTGACGTAGTAGATCTTCGGCAGCTTGGACTCGTCGCCGTCGGCGCCCTTGCCCATCTCGATCCAGTGCCGGAAGTAGTCGCCGGCGTGGTAGCCGATGAACGGCAGCATCGCCATCGGGTCGCGCCGGACGACGCCGACCGCGCCGGAGGCGGCGGCGGTGGTCTCCGAGGAGAGCGTCGCGCCCATGTAGACACCGTGCACCCAGTCGCGGGCCTCGGTCACCAGCGGGATGGTGTCCCGGCGACGGCCACCGAAGAGAATCGCGTCGATCGGCACGCCGTTCGGGTCGTAGTAGTCCTCGGCCAGGATCGGGCACTGGGTGATCGGGGTGCAGAACCGGCTGTTCGCGTGCGAGGAGAGGTTGTCGCTCTCCGGCGTCCAGTCGTTGCCCTTCCAGTCGATCAGGTGCGCCGGCGGCTCACCCATGCCCTCCCACCAGATGTCCCCGTCGTCGGTCAGGGCCACGTTGGTGAAGATGGAGTTGCCGCGGTCCAGCGTCCGCATCGCGTTGGCGTTGGTCTTCCAGTCCGTGCCGGGCGCGACGCCGAAGAGGCCGTACTCGGGGTTGACGGCGTAGAGGCGGCCGTCGGGGCCGAAGCGCATCCAGGCGATGTCGTCGCCGATGGTCTCGACCTTCCACCCCGGGACGGTCGGCTCCAGCATGGCGAGGTTGGTCTTGCCGCAGGCGGACGGGAACGCGCCGGCAATGTGGTAGACCTTGCCCTCCGGCGAGGTGATCTTGAGGATCAGCATGTGCTCGGCGAGCCAGCCCTCGTCGCGCCCCATCACGCTGGCGATCCGCAGCGAGTAGCACTTCTTGCCCAGCAGCGAGTTGCCGCCGTACCCGGAGCCGAAGGACCAGATCTCCCGGGTCTCCGGGAAGTGCGAGATGTACTTCGTCTCGTTGCACGGCCACGGCACGTCCTGCTGGCCGGGGGCGAGCGGGGCGCCGATCGAGTGCAGCGCGTGGACGAAGTCCACGTCGTCGCCCATGGCCTCGAGGACCTTGGCGCCCATCCGGGTCATGATGCGCATGGAGGCGACCACGTACGGGCTGTCGGTGATCTCGACGCCGAACATGGGGCTCTCGGCCTCGACCGGGCCCATGCAGAACGGGATGACGTACATGGTGCGCCCGCGCATGCAACCGCGGTAGAGCTCCGTCATCGTCTGCTTCATCTCGGCCGGCGCCATCCAGTTGTTGGTGGGGCCGGCGTCCGCCTCGTCGACGGAGCAGATGAAGGTGCGCTCCTCGACCCGGGCGACGTCCGTCGGATCCGTCCGCGCGTAGAACGAGTTGGGCTTCTTCTCCGGGTTGAGGCGGATCAGGGTGCCCGCCTCGACGAGCTCATCGGTGAGGCGCCGCCACTCCTCGTCGGACCCGTCCACCCAGACGACACGGTCGGGGGTGGTCAGTTCAGCGACCTCACGGACCCAGGCGAGCAGTTTGGGGTGGGACGTCGGGGCCTGATCGATACCCCGAACGGTAGCCGGAGCAACCATGACACATCTCCTTGGTGGTCGACGCTGACCGGTCTATGGGATGCACGAGTCTTGACGGCGCTGTGCGCCCTTACGGCGCGGTGCGTCGCCCTTCGTGGAAACCTGGGATTGGCCTCAGCGTAAACCGGGTGGCGTCGCCAGTCAGTGGGACTGGTTGTGAAGAACTGCACAAGGTACGGTCACGCTGCGGCATCACGAGCTAATACCCGCTTTCGCGCGCAGTTTCACGCAAATCCTCTGGGAAACCCCCGGCGACCGACCCGCCGCGTCCCGTCGACGGACTCGCGAACCGCCCCGCTCGACCACCCCGACTCGTTACGCTCTGTCCACAGGCGCACACCCGCGCGGGCCGCTCGTCGTTGCTACCCGTGTGGGATGCAACCAGCCGGTAGGCTCGGCGTCGTGGCCGCGACGATGACCGGGGAGCCAGGCTCCCGGCAGACCCGCCCGGGTCTGGCCCACGCACTGGTCGAGCGTTTCGGCCACCTCGTCCGCGAGATGAGCAAGTTCGCCACCGTGGGCGGAATCGCCTTTCTGATCGACTTCGCGCTCTTCAACTACCTGACGAGCGTGCGGGGCGTCGAGCAGGTGACCGCGAAGACCGTCTCGACGGTGATCGCGGCGACCGTCGCGTTCATCGGCAACCGGTTCTGGACGTGGCGGCACCGCAAGCGCTCCAACCCGGCCCGCGAGTACGCGCTGTTCTTCTTCTTCAACGGTGTCGGCCTGGGGATCGCGGTGGCCTGCCTGGCCATCAGCCGCTACGGCCTGGGCAGCATCTGGCCGGAGGTCTTCCAGACCCCGTTGGCCGACAACATCGCCAGCTTCATCGTCGGCACCGGGCTCGGGACGCTGTTCCGATTCTGGTCCTACCGACGGTTCGTCTTCGTGGAAGCGGGAACCCCAGCCGTTCCGGAAGTGAAGCACGACCGAGACCACCGGGCGTGACCTGCCGCCCACCTCGTCCCGGCCGGAGCCTCCCGGCCCCGCCCACTGCCCTAAGGTGTTCCGCATGCGTCTTGTCCGTCTGCTGCCCGAGCGCTGGCAGAAGTTCATCCACGAGGCGCTCAAATTCGGCATCGTCGGCGGCGTCAACACCGTCATCAATTACGCGGTGTTCAATGCCCTGGCACTCACCGTTTTTGTCGACGGCCAGTTGAAGGCGACGGTCATCGCCACCATCGTGGCGACCATCACGTCGTATCTGATGAATCGTCACTGGACGTACCGCGACCGCCCGAAGTCGGCGATGCGGCGCGAATACGCCCTGTTCTTCCTCTTCAACGGAGCCGGCCTGCTCATCGAGCTGGGCGTCCTCGCCGCCGCCAAGTACGGCCTGGGCATGACCAGCCTGCTGGCCCTGAACGTGGCGAAGACCGGCGGCGTGCTGCTCGCGACGCTGTTCCGGTTCTGGTCCTACCGGACGTTCGTCTTCCAACCGGCACCGGCCCACGCCGCGGAGACGTGGCACAGCATCCCGCGCGACGAGTGGGACACGATGGCCGAGATGGACCCGGTGGCGGAGCTGGCCGAATCCATCTCCGAGCTGGAGGAGGCGCAGCCACCACCGGGCGCCGAACGGCGCGGCCCCGTGCCGGCGACCGGCCAGAGCGCCCCGCTCCAGGGCCGCCCCGTGCCGCTCGACGCCGGCATCGGCAGCTCCCTCGACCGGGAGCTGGAAGCCGAGCTGGCCGCCGAACTCCAGGCCAGCACCCGCCGCACCCCGCGCCGCTGACCCGCCACACCCCGCGCCGCCGCGCCGTTACCGTGCGGCGGGCGGGCGTGGGGCCGGGCTCAGGCGGTGGGGTCGCGCAGCGGCTTCCCCTCGTTCATGTCCGCCAGGATGTCGCGCATCTCAGCGTCGCCGAGGGAGTGCTTGTCGTGGTGGGCCTCGACCAGCTCGTAGAGCTTGGTCTGGACCTGGCCGACCCCAGGCACGTCGTGCAGGACGGACTGCCCGCGCTCGCCGGCGGACTCGATGGTCAGGGTGCCGCAACCGAGCAGACGCTCGACGAACCGCTGGTTCATCGCGTGGTCGTTGACCCGGGTGAGCGGGATGTCCCGCCGGTCGCGGGAGAGCACGCCGTGCTGGAGCAGCACCCGCTCGTTCGTGAAGAGATAGTGGGTGGTCCGCCAGACCAGGAACGGCCAGAGCGCCAGCCAGAACACCGCCGCCAGGGCCAGCACCCCGATCACGGCGAGCGCGATCGAGCCGCCCCCGCCGGACGGCAGCAGGACCATGCCGGCCACCACCGCCGCGACGGCGAGCACGAGCACCGCGACCGGCCGGATCAGCGCCTTCCAGTGCGGGTGCAGGTGCAGCACGACATGCTCGTCCTCGGTGAGCACGTCATCGGGGAACGCCACGGGAACCTCCTCGCAGAAACGGACGCGCTGACCGTAACCGCTCTCCCTCCCGCCGCGACATCAGCCGCGCGGCGATCCCGCCCCCGCGATCTTGCAGTTTCGGCTCCCGTCTCGCGGCTTTCGCCCCGTTCGCCAGGGCAAGAAGTGCAAGGTCGCGGGGAAGGGGGCGGGGGCGGGGGTCAGCGGAGGTGGAGGACGTCGCCGGCGGCCAGGGCGCGCACGCCCGTGGGGGTGGTGACCAGCAGTCGGCCGTCGGCGTCCACGCCGGTCGCGGTGCCGGTGACCTCGTCGCCGCCGGGCAGCAGCACGCGTACCTGGCGGCCGATCGTCGCGCAGGCGGCCAGGTAGGCGTCGCGCAGTCCGCTGGCGACCGCGTCCCCGCCGGTCGAACGCCAGCGGCCGTACCAGTCGGCGACCGAGCGGAGCAGTGCTCGCAGCAGCGGATCGCGGTCGGTGGCCGCCGCGCCGGCCAGTTGCAGCGAGGTCCGCGGCAGGCCGGTCGGGTTCTCCGGCAGCTCGTCGGCGCGGAGCGTGACGTTCAGGCCGATGCCGAGCACGATCGCGGGCGGCTGCGCCGGCGAGTCCCCCGGCACCGCCTCGGCGAGGATCCCGGCGCACTTCGCGTCGCCGATCAGCAGGTCGTTGGGCCACTTCAGGCCGGCGTCCAGCTCGGCCAGCCGGGCCACCGCCTCGACCAGGGCCACACCGGCGAGCAGCGGCAGCCAGCCGTACGCCGCCTGGGGCACCGGTAGCCAGCCACGGTCGGTGACGGCCTCCCCCGGCCGGAGCAGCACGCTGGTGGCGATGCCCGCCCGCGCCGGTGACTGCCACGCCCGGCCGCGCCGCCCGCGCCCGGCGGTCTGCCGCTCCGCGACCACCACCAGCCCCTCCGGCTCGCCGGCCCGGGCCGCCTCGGCGACGTCCGCGTTGGTCGAGCCGGTCTCGACGCGCAGCTCCAGCCGCGCCCACGGCCCGTGCGGGGCGACCAGCGCCCGCCGCAACCGGGCCGCCGACAGCGGCGGACGGTCCAGATCGGTGTACGGC
Source organism: Micromonospora sp. NPDC023814 (assembly GCF_040639595.1). Classification (NCBI taxonomy): domain Bacteria; kingdom Bacillati; phylum Actinomycetota; class Actinomycetes; order Micromonosporales; family Micromonosporaceae; genus Micromonospora; species Micromonospora sp. NPDC023814. The sequence continues at coordinate 45,792 of NZ_JBFAAF010000001.1, read as the reverse complement.
GAGCCCGGCATCCCGTCAGCCTACGGCCCGCCCGACGCCCACCCGCCGGCCGCCGGGCGGGCGGCCGTGGGCGCCGGGGGCGAGCGTCCGTGGGCGTCGGGCGAGCGTCCGTGGGCGTCGTCGCCGAGCGGTCGCCGGGCTGAGGCGAACTGCACAGGGGCGACGGCCTGAACCATCGTTATATTCCCAGGGTGACTACCGAGACCGGGATCAACATTCACAGCACCGCGGGCAAGCTGGCTGACCTGGAGCGACGGGTCGACGAGGCGGTGCACGCCGGGTCGGCGCGCGCGGTCGAGAAGCAGCACGCGAGGGGCAAGAAGACCGCCCGCGAGCGGATCGAGATGCTGCTCGACGAGGGCTCCTTCGTCGAGTTGGACGAGCTGGCCCGGCACCGGTCCACCAACTTCGGGCTGGACAGGACCCGCCCGTACGGCGACGGCGTGATCACCGGCTACGGCACCATCGACGGCCGCCAGGTCTGCGTGTTCGCCCAGGACTTCACGGTCTTCGGCGGCTCCCTCGGCGAGGTCTTCGGCGAGAAGATCGTCAAGGTGATGGACCTGGCCATGAAGATCGGCTGCCCGGTCGTCGGCATCAACGACTCCGGCGGCGCCCGCATCCAGGAGGGCGTGGCCTCGCTCGGGCTCTACGGCGAGATCTTCTTCCGCAACGTCCGGGCCAGCGGCGTCATCCCGCAGATTTCCCTGATCATGGGCCCGTGCGCGGGGGGTGCCGTCTACTCCCCGGCGGTCACCGACTTCACCGTGATGGTCGACCAGACCTCGCACATGTTCATCACCGGCCCCGACGTCATCAAGACCGTCACCGGCGAGGACGTGGCGATGGAGGAGCTGGGCGGCGCCCGTACGCACAACTCCCGCAGCGGCAACGCGCACTACCTCGCCAGCGACGAGGAGGACGCGATCGAGTACGTGAAGGCGCTGCTGTCGTACCTGCCGTCGAACAACCTGGACGAGCCGGTGGTCTACGAGGCCCCCGCGGACCTCTCCGTGAGCGATGAGGACCGGGAGCTGGACACGCTGATCCCCGACTCGGCGAACCAGCCGTACGACATGCACCGGGTCATCGAGCACGTCCTGGACGACGGCGAGTTCCTGGAGGTCCAGCCGCTCTACGCGCAGAACCTGATCATCGGCTACGGCCGGGTCGAGGGGCGCCCGGTCGGCGTGGTCGCCAACCAGCCGATGCACTTCGCCGGCACCCTGGACATCGCCGCGTCGGAGAAGGCCGCCCGGTTCGTGCGCACCTGCGACGCGTTCAACATCCCGGTACTGACCTTCGTGGACGTTCCCGGCTTCCTGCCCGGCACCGGCCAGGAGTGGGACGGCATCATCCGCCGCGGCGCGAAGCTCATCTACGCGTACGCCGAGGCCACCGTCCCGAAGGTCACCGTCATCACCCGCAAGGCCTACGGCGGGGCGTACGACGTGATGGGCTCCAAGCACCTCGGCGCGGACCTGAACTTCGCCTGGCCGACCGCGCAGATCGCGGTGATGGGCGCGCAGGGCGCGGTGAACATCCTCTACCGGCAGGAGCTGGCCACCGCCGAGGACCCGGCCGCCGTACGGGCCGAGAAGATCACCGAGTACGAGGACACCCTCGCCAACCCGTACATCGCGGCCGAGCGCGGCTACGTCGACAGCGTCATCCCGCCGCACGAGACCCGCACGCAGATCGTCCGCGCCCTGCGGGTGCTGCGTACCAAGCGCGAGACCCTGCCCCCGAAGAAGCACGGCAACATCCCGTTGTAAGGACATTTCCGGAGGTTCCCGCGTCCTCGTGGAGGCGGGAACCTCCGTCTTCAGCAGCCGGGGTTCGCCGCCGCGCACATCCGGCGCGCCGCGGTCCTGCCCAACGCTTCCAGCTCGGCGTGACTCAGGCCACGGCCGGGACGGACGCCGTCGACCGTGTCCGCGACGGCACCCGGGCCGGTCGCGACCACGGTGACCAGGTCACCGACCCGCACCACCATGGTGACCTCGACCGACGGCGCCGCGGCCACCACCTTCCCGCCGAACTGGCCGCGGGGGGCCAGTGACACGTGACGCACCATCACGGACTCGTCCCCGGCGAAGCCGCTGACCGGCGTGTCCCACCGGTGGGTGTCGACGGTCGTCACCGAGCGGCCTTCCACGAACGCGGACCCGGCGAGCCGCCATTCCGCACAGGCGTTGAGCAGCAGCCCGACAAGGCCGAAGACCAGCCGTCCCTGATCCGGGTCGACCCGGTACACGTCCTGGGTGAGCATCGGGTGCTGTGTCGTGGCGTCCGTCGGCGCCCAGAGCAGGGTCTGGGACCTCGAATAGCGGGACGTGGGCAACCCCGTCGGCACACCCCGGGCGCGGCCGCAGGACTCCAGCACCCGGTCGACCCGTACCGGCTCGACCATGCCGGTCTCGCCGAGCTGCACACCCGTCTTCAGGGGCACGTCCCGGGGAGTGAGCAGGGCCTCCTGCGGGATCTCGGCCGGCGCGGCATTCGCCGGTGACACCGGGATGGCGGCGACCAGGGGTGGCGGCGACACCGGCCGCCCGGCCGCCGCGTACGCGGAACCGGACATCACGGCGAGCACCGCGACCGCCGCCGTCAGCGCCGCACGCCGGCTGCGCCGGCGGGCCCGGGCACGGATCTCGGCGGGCTCCGGCCAGCGGACGTCCCGCAGGTCCCGGTGCAGCCGGTCGACGAACCTCGTCTCGTCACGCATCGGCGGCCTCCTTCAGATCAGAGACGGCGAGCAGCCCGGCCAGCGCGGCGCGCCCCCGGGAGAGTCGGGCCTTGACCGTGCCCACGGGGGCGTCGGTCTGCCGGGCCACCTCGGCCACCGGCATGCCGACCAGGTAGTACAGGGCGATCGCGGTGCGCTGCTCCTCGGGCAGCCGGCGCAGCGCGGCGACCACGTCGACGGTGTCGGGATCCGGGCCGGGAACGGTATCGGTGGCGCCGTGCCGCAGGTAGGCGCGGGCGCGGCTGCGCAGGCTGCGCCAGCGGCTGACCGCGATCCGACTGGCCACCACCCGCACCCACGCCTCCGGCTCCTCGTACGCGCTCACGGTCGACCAGCGCTGCCAGGCGCGCACGTACGCCTCCTGCACGGCGTCCTGCGCCTCGGCGAGGTCACCGGTGAGCACGTAGACGAAGCCCAGCAACCGTTGCCGGCTGCCCCGGTAGAACTCGTCGAAGCCGTCGACGTCCGGCACCCTGCTACCTCCCCCGTGACGGTCGCAGGGGACACGCGCCGGCCGGGGCCGTCGGTTGCCCGCTCAACCGATCATTTTCGCCAGCTCCGCCGACCGGAACCCGCCGGCCGGACCCCGCTCCCGCAGCGCGCGGCGGACCGCGAGCTCGGGCCCATTCTGCCCGCTCGCGCTTCCGCGCCCTCCCCGGCGACGGCGGACGGCCTGGTCAGGCGTGGTGTCTCCCCGTACTTTCCCCGTGCCGGGTCGGTGCCGCTCAGAGCGTGATGCCGGCCTCGGCGAGGATCGGGCCGGCGAGCAGCAGCGCGCCCGCGGCGAGGGCGACCAGGTTGACCAGGGCAAACACGGTGACCCAGAAGAACGCGGGCAGCGGGGTGATCCCGGCGAGCTGGTCGGCGTCGGAGGCGGGCATCCGTCCCCGGGAGCGCAGCCGTTGCAGCTCCACCACGGGTCGCACGCCGCCGAGCAGCAGGAACCACACCCCGGTGTACGCGAACGCCGCCTGCACCTGCGGCGTGGCGTACCAGGAGACGGCGAGCACCACCCCGCCGGTGACCAGCAGCGAGAGCACGCCGAAGACGTTGCGGATCATGACCAGCATGGCCAGTAACAGCGCCACGGCGACCCAGAGCAGCAGGGTGATCCGGTTGCCGCCGAGCAGCCACGCGCCGGCCAGCCCGACCAGCGGCGGGGCGACGTAACCGGCCAGCAGGGTGAGGATCATCCCCGGGCCGGCGGGCCGGCCGGCGGAGAGGGTGAGCCCCGAGGTGTCCGAGTGCAGCCGGATGCCGTGCAGCCGGCGGCCGGTGAGCAGCGCGACCAGCGCGTGCCCGCCCTCGTGGGCGATGGTGACGGCGTTTCGGGCGATCCGCCAGGGCAGCCGGGTGGACACGACCACCAACGCGACGGCGGCGGTCAGCAACACCAGCAGGGGCGGTGGGTCCGGCTGCGCCGCGAACAGCTTGTCCCAGAGACCGCCGAGCCCCTCGATCGACACCATGGGGCGCCAGCCTACCGGCCCCGACCTGTGTCGCTGCGCCCTCGTGGGTCCGTATCGTGTGAAGCTGACCTGGTGGCGATCGGAGCGGGAGGTGGACGCCGGTGAGCGCGGCACCCCTGGAACCCCACGTCGGCCTGTGGACAGAGGCCGAGTACCTCGCCATGGGCGAGACTTCGAACCGGATCGAACTGCTCGACGGAAGCCTGATCGTGAGCCCTGCCCCGAGCAAGCGACACCAGCGGGTGTCGAGACTGCTGGCCAACAGCCTCGACGACGCGGCCGGAGCCCTCGCGGTCTTCGAGGCGGTGAACGTCCGGCTCGGGGTCGACCGGATCGTCATCCCGGACGTTGTCGTCGCCGACACCGACGACGAGGGCACCGTGGTCGAGGCGGGCGAGGTCGTCCTCGTTTGCGAGATCGTCTCTCCGGGGAACGCGGCGGCCGACCGGCTGGTCAAGATGCAGCTCTACGCCATCGCCCGGATTCCCTGGTATCTGCTGGTCGAGCAGGACGGCCAGACCCACTCGTTGCGGCTGTTCCGGCTGGACGGTGCGCACTACGTCGAGGACCAGGTCGCCAAGGCGGGCGAGCGCCTCACCCTGAACCAGCCGTTCCGCTGGGGTGTCGACCCGGCTTCGCTCCGCTGAGCCCAACGTCAGTCGTCAATGTAAATTTGTTTAGCGCCCCTTGTGATCGAGGACGCTTATCTCCAAAGATGGTCGTCAATTCCATCGGCGTCCTTGGAGGCATCCATGACCCGTACCAGACCATCGCTGCGCAGAATGCTCGCCACCGGCCTCACCGTGCTCGCCACCGTGGCGGCGGGGCTCGTCGCCACCAGCACCCCGGCGGCCGCGGCCACCACGCCCGGCATCGACGTCTCGCGCTACCAGGGCAGCATCAACTGGACGAGCGTGCGCAACGCCGGGATCCAGTTCGCCTTCATCAAGGCCACCGAGGGCACGAGCTACAAGGACCCGAACTTCAACAGCAACTACACCAACTCGTACTACGCGGGGGTGATCCGGGGGGCGTACCACTTCGCCCGGCCGAACATCTCCTCCGGGGCGATCCAGGCGAACTACCTGGCCTCCAACGGCGGCGCCTGGTCGGCCGACAGCCGCACCCTCCCCGCCGCGCTGGACCTGGAGGCCAACCCGTACAGCGGAGGGTACTGCTACGGCCTGAGCACGTCCGGGATGCGCAGCTGGGTCCAGGACTTCCTCAACACCTACCGCTCGCGCACCGGCCGCTACGCGGTCATCTACACGACCACCAGCTGGTGGAACACGTGCACCGGCAGTTGGACCGGCCCGTGGGCGAACCACCCGCTCTGGATCGCCCGCTGGTCCACCTCCCCCGGCACCCTGCCGGCCGGGGCGCCGTTCTGGAGCTTCTGGCAGTACACCGACAGCGGCAGCGTCGCCGGAATCAGCGGCCCCGTCGACCGCAACTACTGGAACGGTGACCGTACCCGGCTGATCGCGCTGGCCAACAACACCGCCTGAGCCTGACTCGCCTGGGGAGGCATTTGGCGGCAGCGGGATCGGCTGTCACCGTACGGTCGACAACTGGTCCGGCTGCCGCCACGCCACTGGCGCCGGTGTCAGGCCCGCCGTCGGGCCTGCGGGCGTCAGACCCTCCTTCGGGCCGCCACCGGAACGGTCACCGCGTTGTCACGGGCGAGCCCGTCACGCCGCGTGATCCGCCAGGCCACCACTGCGGCGAGGGTGACGGTGACGACGCTGAGCAGCGCGAACAGTGCCGGCAGGCCGGCGCCGACGAGCAGCAGGACGACGTCGCCGAGGGCCACGAGCATCCACAGTGCCACCCGAGGCCGGGCGTCCTTCCGTCGGTAACCCATGTCGTGCCTCCCTTCCGTCGTGCGGGTCAGATACCCCGTACGACGGAAGGTCATGCGAATCAACCTCGCGGCGGCGCGAATCCCGCGGATCAGTCCTTGCGGTCGGGCACGAACCCGGCCGCGATCCGGTCGAAGTTGGGCAGGTTGGCCTGCCAGTCCGCCGCGGCGACCTCCCACCGGAGGGCGTAACCGCGATTCTTGGCCGTCACGAAGCCCCGGTTGCGGACGTGGATCCGCGTGCCGTCGCGGGTCTCCAACCACTCCCAGTCCGCGCAGGTCTTCCAGTAGTCACAGCGCTCGATGCTCAGGTACTTGTAGTTGTCGACGATGCCCTTGCGGGCCGGCTCGATCCGCCTCCATTCAGCGGCCGCGTCCGACTTCGGCGTGCTCGTCCACTGGACGAGCAGTTCGCCGACACCGCCGGGCTCGTCGAAGATGACAGTGTCCGCTCCGACGCTCCGGCGCACCCAGTTCGCCGGCAGCGGCAACTCGAACCCGGCCGGGTCCTTGTGCAGCTTCCAGCCGGCCGGCAGTTCCGCCGCCGAGGGGGTGACGGACGGCGTCGGGCTGGGGGCGACGCTGGTCGGTGGCGGCGCGGCGGGCCCCGACGTCTGCGGCGCCTGCGAGGCGGCAGTGGTCGGGTCGGCCTGCGGGGTGTCGTCGCCGTCGCCGCTGCTCAGCATCGGTACGACCAGCACCAGACCGACCAGCAGCAGCGCCACCAGCACCCCGATCAGCACGTTGCGCCGGGTGTTGTTGGGCTTCGTACCGTCGGGCGGCACCACCGTGGCGCGGCCGGACGGCGGGCTCACCGGCGCGGGCATCACCGACGTGGGGTTCACCGGCCTGTGCGGCGCGGGGCTCACCGGCACGGCCGGCGAGGCACCGGTCGCCGGCTTCGGTGCCTCGACCTTCGCCGTCGGCGCGGTGTCGGACGTAGACGACCCGACCTTGGCGGTCGGCGCGACATCCGAGGCGGCGGACGCAGTCTCGGCCGCCACGGTGACCCCGGCGGAGGCGACCGCCTCCTGCGGCGCGCGGGGCGCCGGCGGGCTGACCGGCCTGGCCGCCGGGTCCTCGGCCGGTCGCGGCGCCGGCACCAGCGGCGGGCGCGGCTCGCGCGGGCCGTTCGGCCCCGGCCGGCGTACGCCGTCGAGCAGCGGGATGGTGCGCGTGCGCTTGCCGCCGGCACGGCGCAGCAGCTTCTCCGCTACCTCGGCGGTGATCCGCTCGTTCGGGTCCTTGCGCAGCAGGCCGTTGAGCACCGGCTTGAGCGGGCCGGCGTTCTTCGGCGGCGGCGGTGCCTCGGTGGCGAGCGCCGCCAGGGTGGCGATCGCCGACGGGCGGGCGTACGGCGACTTGCCCTCGACCGCGGCGTAGAGGGTGGCGCCCAGCGACCAGAGGTCGGCCTCCGGCCCGGCGGTGCCGTCGCGGGCCCGCTCCGGCGCGATGTACGCGGGCGAACCGAGCACCATGCCCGTTCGGGTCACGTTCGGGTCGCCGGGGATCGTGGCGAGACCGAAATCGGTCAGCACCACCCGGCCGTCGTTGCCGAGCAGCACGTTGCCCGGCTTGACGTCGCGGTGCATCACGCCGGCCTTGTGCGCCGCGTTCAGCGCGCCCAGCACGCCGAGCCCGATCTCGACCGCGCGCGCCGGCGGCACCGGGCCGTCCTCGGCGAGCGTGTCCTGCAACGACCTCGACGCCACGTACTCCATGACGATCCACGGGTCGCCGTCGGTGCGCAGCACGTCGAAGATGCGGACCACGTTGATGTGGTTGAGCCGGGCGATGGCCCGGGCCTCGCGCAGCGACCGCTCCCGCATCTCGCGGCGCTCGTCGTCCGTGAGGCTGGGCGGCGGGACCAGCTCCTTGATCGCCACGTCCCGGTGCAGCACCTCGTCGCGCGCCTTCCACACCCGACCCATGCCGCCCTGACCGAGCGGCGAGAGGAGCCGGTATCGGTCAGCGACGAGTTGGGGCAGCGCGTTAGACATCGCCCAGACGGTACCCGGCGGGCACGACGCTCACACCGCCGGCACGCCACTGTGCGGTTCAGGTCAAGCTTGCCGCCGCGTACGCTGACGCCATGTCTGCCGAAGAGCCGCTGTTCCGGGTCGTCCGCGGGGTCCCCACCGCCGAGGAACTGGCCGCGCTGGTGGGCGCGATCGTCGTCCGGTCCCGTCCGGCCGCCGCACCCTCGCCGGCCGCCGCGTCCGCCTGGGCGCGCAGCGGGCGCCCGGCCACCGCGACGCCCGTCGCCGGTCCCGGCGCGTGGCGCGCCTCCGGCCTGCCCCGCTGACCTTTTCCCGGTACGGATCACCCCAGCTCGGTGCCCCTGCCCGCCGGCCGGACGGCTCGGGTGTGCGGGGTTGGGGCTGCCGACATCGCCGGAGACCCATTAACCTCACTCAGGGAAACGGCGCAGTGACGGGTAGGGAGGGCCGATGATCCCCGAGGAGGACCATCCAGCGTCCTGGCTCCGCGGTTACGGCGGCATCGAGGCCGACATCCGCCGGTTGCGCGAGTTCGCCGACAAGCTCCAGGCCGAGGTGGAACGCAACTACGCCCCCCACCTGTCGTACATCGCCGAGGACATGAAGGCGCCGGTGCCCAACCCGGCCGACGCCTTCATCGAGCTGGTCAACTTCCTGCGCGCCCACCACGAGACCCAGCAGGCCACCGCCGACATGGTCTGGGGCGTCCGCGACGCCACCGGCCACCTGGCCGGGGCCGCCGGCGTCGTCGCCGCGCGCTACACCGACTCCGATGCCTTCTCCTCCGCGCGGGTGGCCGACGTCGAGCGGGCGCTCGCCAACCCGGCGACCGCCGCGTCACGCGGCCCGTCACCCGTGTTGCACGATCCCACCGGGCCGGAGACGGGGCCGGGGCGGGTGGTGCTGCCGTGATCGAGCGGGGCAGCGGCCGCACGTCCGGCCTGACCGACTGGCGGCTGATGGACGTGGCCAGCATGTGGGCCTGCCTCCAGGACCACGACACCACCAACCACTGGAAGCAGGTCGCCGGCTGGCGCAAGGTCTGTGACCTCGCCCGGACCCACCTGAGCCGGCTCCAGGAATACCGGCGCGGGCTGGCGGAGGCCTGGCCCCCGGAGACCAACGAGGCAGCCCGGGCGTACGTCCGCGAGCTCGACGAGCTGATCGACAAGGTGCAGCGCACCCACGACGCGGCCAGCGCCAACTACACCGCGCTCTCCGCCGCGACACAAGCCATCGGGACCACCCGCACCGAACTCAAGAAGATCTACGACGAGTACGCCGTCAAGCTCCAGGAGAAGCGGACGTACGAGGCGACGCTCGCGGACCCGAAGGCGGCCATGGGCAGTCGGGTCCCCGACCGCCCGGTGACGGACGCCGACCTGGAACGGCTCAACGTCCAGGCGCGGGGCATCATGTACGGCCTCAGCGGCGAACTCCAACACGCCCAAGTAATGCTCCAAAAGCCGCCCCCGGCAGTACGTCCGCCACGGCCTGGCATCGATCCTGGGACTTCAGAAATATATGGAGGTGGGATCGCGCCAGTTATTCCTCCGATCATGCCGGTCCCAGTCCCGACATCAACTGGTGCGCCATCGGTCAACCGACCCTCGGGTCCCGTCCGGCCGGTCCAAACCCCCACCGCACCGAACACCGGCCCCGTGCTGGGCGGCGCTGGCCCTGGATTGGCACCGTCACCAGCCAATCCAGGGCCGCCGATCGCTACGCCGCCCGCACCGCCCAATCCGCACCAGAGTGCGGGAGGGCTACCGCCGCTATCGACAGGATCGGGCCGACCCGTCGCTACCGGGCCACTACACGGCCCGTTGGGCAGGCCCGTCGCCGGAGGCACCGGCAACCAAGCCCACCCGACACCCCCCTCCCTGGGTCGGTCAATGCCTCCTGGCGGGCTGATCGGAGGAACGCCGGGGATGGGGCTTGGCCAGCCGAATGCGGGCAACAACCAGCCACGGCGGGTGAATCCGATCGGCGGTGTAATCGGCGGCGGCGGTGCGGGCACCGCGCCGACGGGCGGCGCCGGATCCCGCCCGGGTGGCGGTCGTGGCATCGGAGCGACGCACGGAATGTCACCAATCGGCGGCGCCCCATTCGGCAGCACGTCGGGGCGACCCGGACGGCGGGAGACCGAGGAAACGCGCCGCTGGGACCCGGACCACCCGTGGGAGACAGACGAGGGAGTGCCTCCAGTCGTCCGCCCGCCCAACGAGGAGGGACCAATCGACCCGGGGCCAGCTATCGGCTTCAACAGGTAATGCTCCGCGCAATTCTCGGCACGCTCGCCATAAGTGCGTCTTTGTTGACGGCGCCTGCCGCACAAGTTGCCACCTCAGAGCATGCAGCGCAGCCACGCGGTGTCGGCCGGATTCGAAGTGACCAGTGGCATCTGCGCTACCTGAAGGTAGACCAAGCGCATCGAATTTCCCGCGGGGATGGCGTTACTGTCGCGGTGCCAGACACTGGTGTGGAACCCCATCCCGACCTCCGCAACAACTTGCTCTCGGGAACAGACGCCATCCCTGGAGGAAGCGGCGATGGCTGGCAGGACCGCAACGGGCATGGAACCGGGATGGCCGGACTGATCGCCGCGCACGGTCAGTCTCGGCAGTTGGGCGCCCTGGGCATCGCCCCTAACGCCAAAATTCTCCCGATCATGTCGTCCTCGGCTAGCAACCTCGGGGACGCGGATGACCTAGCACTGGGAATAGAGTTCGCCATTTCTAGCGGTGCCGATGTAATCAGCATCTCTAGCGGAGGCGGCGCCAGTCCTCGCCTCACACAGGCGGTCCGAACGGCGCTTGCATCAGACGTTGTCATAGTTGCGGGTTCCGGCAACATCCCGTTCGACAGAACAGTCGCATACCCAGCCCGAGAGCCAGGCGTCCTCGCCGTTGGCGGGATAGATCAAGCCGGTCGGCATGCATCAATATCGGCCACAGGTCCCGAAATTGACGTGGTTGCTCCAGCCGTTGATATCTACAGCACGAGTATCGACGGCAAGTATCGCAAGGGCACCGGCACGTCGAACTCGACGGCAATCGTCGCCGGAGCTGCTGCACTGATTCGGTCGAAGTACCCATACCTCCCGGCCTCCGAGGTAGTGCATCGACTCACGGCCACCGCCGTCGACAAGGGACCGCCCGGACGGGACGACGAGTACGGCTACGGGGTCATCGACCTCGTTGCGGCGCTGACGGCAGACGTACCCCCGTTGGGCTTCGGATCGGCGACGGCGAGCGGCCCGGCGCCCACCGCCTCGACCACGACGGCGGTCGCGGAGCCCGCCGACGACGGAGACGGCGGAGCGACCGCCCGTGGCCTGGTCACCCTCGGTGTGATCGTGGCTGCCGGTGGCGCGTGGGTCCTGGTTGCGCGTCGCCGGCGCCACGGCGACGACCCACCTCCCCGGATCAGCCGGTAACGTCGGCGACGTGCCAGAAACGATGCCGCTCCGCCTCGTGCTCGCCTCGGCGAGCCCCGCCCGCCGCAAGATTCTCCAGGCCGCCGGGATCGAACCGGACGTGCTGGTCAGCGGCGTCGACGAGTCCCTGGTGGTCACCGAGCGGGCCGAGGATCTCTGCCTGGAACTGGCCCGGTTGAAAGCGCAGGCGGTGCTCACCCGGCTGCGGCCGACCGACGACCAGCGGACGCTGGTGATCGGGTGCGATTCGGTGCTGGCCTTCGACGGGGACATCCTCGGCAAGCCGGCCGACGCGGCGGACGCCACCCGGCGCTGGCAGCGCATGCGCGGGCGCAGCGGCGTGCTGCACAGTGGGCACTGCCTCATCGACATCGTGACGGGGCGTCGGGCCGAGGCCGTCGCCTCCACCGTCGTGCACTTCGCCGACGTCAGCGACGACGAGATCGCCAGGTACGTGGGCACCGGCGAGCCGCTCGCGGTGGCCGGCGCCTTCACGATCGACGGGCTGGGCGGGCCGTTCGTGGAGCGGATCGAGGGCGACCCGAGCACCGTCATCGGGCTCTCGCTGCCGATGCTGCGCCGCCTCCTGGCCGAGCTGGATCTGCGAATCACCGATCTGTGGACGAAGGTCGCGCCTGGCAACCAGTCGGTCGAACCGCTCGGCTAACGTCCGTCCATGACCACGAAGTCGATCCCGCTCACGTCGGAACTGCACGCGTACCTGGTGGCGCACGGCTCGCCGCCGGACGAGATCATGCGGGACCTGGCCGAGAAGACCCGCGCCGCCCTGCCGGACGACGCACAGATGCAGGTCGCGCCGGAGCAGGCCGCGTTCCTGACCTTCCTCACCCGGCTGCTCGGCGTGCGGCAGGCCGTGGAGGTGGGCACCTTCACCGGCCTCTCCTCGCTGGCGATCGCCCGGGGGCTGCCCGAGGGCGGGCGGCTGACCTGCTTCGACATCTCCGAGGAGTTCACGGGCATCGCCCGGCGGTACTGGGCCCGCGCCGGCGTGGAGGATCGCATCGAGCTGCGCATCGGCCCGGCCGGCGACACGCTGCGCGAGCTGCCCCACGAGCGTCATCTTGACTTCGCGTTCATCGACGCGGACAAGACCGGGTATCCGGTCTACTGGGCGGAGCTGGTGCCTCGGATGCGTCCCGGCGGGGTGATCGCGGTCGACAACGTGCTGCGCGGCGGCCGGGTGATCGCCCCGCAGAACGCCGACGACCGGGCCATCGCCGCGTTCAACGACGAGGTGCTCGCCGACGTCCGGGTGGACGCGGTGATGCTCCCGGTCGCCGACGGCCTGACGCTGGCCCGGGTGCACTGACCGCCACAGTCTGGGCCCCGCCCTGCGCGATCTTGGTACTGAAGGGCCCCTGGAGGGCCGTTCCGTACCAAGATCCGACGGAGCCGGCCGACCCGGCGTCAGACGGCGGCCGGGGTCCGGACCTCGGTGGGGGCCGGGCGTAGGGCGCGGCCCAGGCGGGCGGCGAGCAGCGCGGCCGCCGCGATGAAGCCCGGCAGCAGCAGGAACGCCAGGTGCGGGCCCACTCCGTCGGCCACCCAGCCGAGCGCGACCGGCGCGATCCCGAAGCCGACCCCCATCGAGTACGACGCCCAGCCGGCCGCCCGGTCCGCGGCCGGCCCGGCGACGGCGAGCGCGATCGAGATGGCCAGCGGGTAGTGCAGCGCGTTGCCGAGGCCGAGCACGACGAGGCCGGCGACCGCGAGCCAGCCGACCGGGGCGACCCAGAACAGCGCGAACCCGGCCAGCGACACGCCTAGCGCGGCCAGCAGCAGCGGCACCGGCCGGTACCGCAACGCGAACCGGCCGCCGACGAGCCGGCCGACGAACATGCCGCAGACGATCGCGGCGACGGCGGCCGAGGCGGCGCCGGCCGCCATTCCGGCGTGCGAGCGGAGCACGTCGGCGGTCCAGAGGGACAGGCAGACCTCGATCGAGCCGGTGACCGCCATCAGCACCCAGGCGATCCAGTAAGTCGGGGGCAGCCGCCGCGCGGCGCCGGCGACGGGAGCAGCCCGACGCGCGCCGACGGTCGGGTCGGCGTCGGCCGGGTCACCGGCCGGGGGATCCCCGGCAGCCGCACCGGGGGCGGCCTCCGGCAGGCGTACGCGGAAGATCACGGCGGCGAGCGCGACCAGCGCGATCAGGCCGGCCTCGACGGCCATCACGGGCCGCCAGCCCCAGCCGGCGTCGACGCTGGTGCCGATGACCAGCGGGGCGAGGATTCCCATGCCGGCGCAGGCGGCGTTGGCCTCGGTCAGCGCGGCCGGCGCGCCGGTGCCGTGCCGGTCGGTGAGCACCACCGACACGCCGCTGATCACCAGCATGCCGAAGGTGGCGATCACCGCGACGGCGGTGATCGTGGCAGGCAGTGCCCGCAGGGTGCCGAGTGCGGTGACGCCGAGCGCCACCCCGGCCAGCCCGGTCCAGATGGCGCGGCCACGGCCGACCCGGCGGGCCAACGGCGCGAAGAGCGCCCCGCCGGCCAGCGCGCCGACGGCGATGCCGGTGCTGTGCAGGCCGGCGACGGCGGCCGAGGTGCCCTGTTCGTCGCGGAGCAGCGGCACGACCGGCCCGAATCCGTAGAGGAAGAAGCCCCACAGCCCCAGCTGGGCGTAGGTCAGCCAGGTGGTCCGGTCACGGGTGAGGCGGGGCACCGGCCTTACGGTACAAGCGTCCGGCCGGTGCCTCGCCCCGGTGAGAGGCAGCTCTCCCCACCGTCAGGAGGGGTTCCATCCCGCTGTCGGAGGCGCTCCCAGGGTGTTCAGCGGACGGTGCGCGCGAACTGCCGGGCCGCCCAGACGACGCCGGCCGCGGCGAGCACCGCGATGATGCCGAGCCCCTGCCAGACCTTGTCGTCGCCGAGGTCGCCGTTGAAGAGGGCGCGGGTGCCGTCGACGGCCCAGGAGAACGGGTTCCACTCGGCGATGCCCTGGAGCCAGCCGGGGGCGAACGTGAGCGGCAGCAGGATGCCGGAGAGCAGCAGCACCGGCTGCGCCACGGTGTTCATCAGCGGGGCCAGCGCGTCCTCACTCTTGACCTTGAGCGCGACGCCGTAGGAGACGGCCGAGGTCATCAGCGCGATCAGGGCGAGCATGAGGTACGCCAGGAGCAGGTCGACGATGAAGACGCGCAGGTCGAACAGGAGCGCGAGCAGGGTGATGATGACCGCCTGCACGATCAGCGACACCACGTCGCGCAGGGAGCGGCCGAGCAGCAGGGCGAGCCGGCTGACCGGGGTGACCCGGGAGCGTTCGATGACGCCGGCGCGCAGCTCGGCGATCAGGCCGAAGCCCTGGAACAGGCCGCCGAAGATGGCCAGCAGCACCAGCAGGCCGGGCACGAAGATCTTGTAGGCCTCCGCCTGGGTGGGGGCGTTCAGGGCCGGCTTGAGCAGCGGGGCGAAGAGCAGCAGGTACATCACCGGCTGGAAGATGCCGACGAAGACCCAGACGGGGTTGCGCAGCAGCAGTTGGAGCTGACGCTGGAAGATCAGCCAGGTGTCACGGGCGAGTTTCATGCGGTCTCTCCGGTCTGGGATCAGGACTCGCGCAGCGAGCGGCCGGTCTTGGTGAGGAAGACGTCGTCGAGGCTGGGCCGGTGCAGCTCGATGGAGTCGAGCGTGAGGCCCGCCGTGTCGACGCGGCGCAGGATCTGCGGGATGGCGGTCGCGCCCTCGTCGACGTAGAGCCGCAGGCCGCCCTCCTCGACGGTCTCCAGCTTGTTGACGTACGGCTCGCTGTCGAGCAGCTTCGCGGCCTGCGGGGTGGCCGCCGCGTCCAGCCCGACCAGCACCACGTCGCCGGAGATCTCGCGCTTGAGGCCCGCCGGGGTGCCCTCCGCGACCACCTCGCCGTGATCCATGATCGCGATCCGGTCGCAGAGCGCGTCGGCCTCGTCGAGGTAGTGCGTGGTGATGAAGACGGTCATGCCGTCGGCGCGCAGGCGGCGGATCTCGTCCCACATGTGCGCGCGGCTCTGCGGGTCGAGGCCGCTGGTCGGCTCGTCCAGGAAGACGATCTTCGGCTCGTGGATGATGCCGAGGGCGATCTCCACCCGTCGCCGCTGGCCGCCCGAGTAGGTCTTGCACTTGCGGTCCGCGTACTCGGTGAGCTGGAAGGCGTCGAGGGCGCGGGCGGCGCGCCGCTGCGCCTCGGCCTTGCCGATGCCGTACATCCGGGCCTGGAGGACCAACTCCTCGCGGGCGGTCGACTCGTCCCAGGTGCTGCCGCCCTGGGCGACGTAGCCGATGCGGCGGCGCACCTCGGCCGGGTCCTTGCGCAGGTCGGCCCCGGCGATGGTGGCCTCGCCGCCGTCCGGCTCGATCAGGGTCGCCAGCATCCGCAGGGTGGTAGTCTTGCCGGCGCCGTTGGGGCCGAGGAAACCGAAGATCTCCCCCGCGGCGACCTCCAGGTCGACCCCGCGCACCGCGTCGACGGTCCTCGTCTGGCGACCCTCTCGGGAGCGGAACGACTTCCGCAGCCCTCTGGTCTCGATCATCTCTGCTCCTGGTCGTCCGGGCCGGTGCGACCGGCCATCTGGTCTGTCCCTCGGGGACGACGCCGGACGGCGTGCTCCCCCCGTCGCGCCGCGAGCAGGCTAACGCGATATAGCTCCAGTGGTCAATCTTGATTATTCGGTTGTGTCGCGAGATGTGGCCTCGCCGTCGGACCACCCGTTCCAACCCTCCGCCCCGACCAGGCCATCAGGCAGGTACGACACTCCGGAGTCGATGCGTTCGGCGATCCGTTCGCACCAGCCGACCTCGGCCTCCGCCCGTGCGGTCCAGAGTTCGAACATCCACCCGACGTGCACCGGCTTGGAGTTGCGCATCCAGTCGGAGGCCAGCGCCGCGCGCATCGACTCGACGCCGGCGCGCAGCAGGTTCGCCCGGTTGCGCAGGGCCGCCGACGCCTCCTCGCGGGGGAGCGCGGGCAGGAACGAGAACGCCGCCGCGAACGGGTCCGGCGGCTCGTGCAACTGCCACCAGTGCCCGCGCAGCAGCGACTCGAACTCGTCCTCGCCCTTGGCGGTGACCTCGTACGTGGTGCGCGCCGGCCGGGCGCCCACCTGCTCGGTGGCCACCTCGCGCAGCAGGCCCTCCGCGGTCAGCTTGCGCAGGGCGTGGTAGATCGAGCCGGGCTGCACGTTGGCCCACCGGTCGGCGTTCCAACTGAGCAGTTCCCGGCGCACGTCGTAGCCGTGCACGGGCTGCATCCACCGCACCAGCCCGAGGATCATCATTCGCGTGGCAGACATCCGGCAAGCGTAATAAGCAAGTTTGACTAGGACGCGACGCGACAGTGCGGCATCCCACACTGAGCGATCGTTAGGGTCCTCAGGGTGGCCGATACACTCCCGGTCAGTAACCTCCCGGGAGGAGCCCCCAAGGTGCGCAAGGTACTCATCGCCAACCGCGGCGAGATCGCCGTCCGCGTCATCCGCGCCTGCCGCGACGCCGGTCTGGGCAGCGTCGCCGTCTACGCGGACTCCGACCGGGACGCCCTGCACGCCACGCTGGCCGACGAGGCGTACGCGCTCGGCGGGGACTCCGCGACCGAGACGTACCTGCGCATCGACAAGCTGCTGGAGGTCGCCGCCAAGGCCGACGCCGACGCCGTCCACCCCGGCTACGGATTCCTCGCCGAGAACGCCGACTTCGCCCAGGCCGTCATCGACGCCGGGCTGACCTGGATCGGCCCCACCCCGCAGGCGATCCGCGACCTCGGCGACAAGGTGACCGCCCGGCACATCGCCCAGCGCGCCGGCGCCCCCCTGGTGCCCGGCACCCCCGACCCGGTGGCCAACCCGGACGAGGTGATGGCGTTCGCCGTCGACCACGGCCTGCCGGTCGCCATCAAGGCCGCCTTCGGCGGCGGCGGGCGCGGGCTCAAGGTGGCCCGCACGATGGAGGAGATCCCGCACCTGTTCGAGTCGGCCACCCGCGAGGCGGTCGCCGCGTTCGGCCGGGGCGAGTGCTTCGTCGAGCGCTACCTCGACAAGCCCCGCCACGTCGAGGCGCAGGTGCTGGCCGACCAGCACGGCAACGTGATCGTGGTCGGCACCCGCGACTGCTCGCTCCAGCGCCGGCACCAGAAGCTGGTCGAGGAGGCCCCGGCGCCGTTCCTCACCGACGCGCAGCGCGCCCAGATCCACGACAGCGCCAAGGCGATCTGCCGGGAGGCCGGCTACCACGGTGCCGGCACGGTGGAATACCTGGTCGGCGCCGACGGCACCATCTCCTTCCTGGAGGTCAACACCCGTCTCCAGGTCGAGCACCCGGTCACCGAGGAGACCGCCGGCATCGACCTGGTCCGCGAGCAGTTCCGGATCGCCGACGGCGAGAAGCTGCGGTTCACCGAGGACCCGACGCCGCGCGGGCACTCCATCGAGTTCCGGATCAACGGCGAGGACCCGGGCCGCAACTTCCTGCCCGCCCCCGGCACGGTCACCGCGCTGCGGCTGCCCACCGGCCCCGGCGTCCGGGTCGACACCGGCATCTCGGCCGGCGACGTGATCGGCGGCAACTTCGACTCGCTGCTGGCCAAGGTGATCATCACCGGCGAGACGCGCACCGAGGCGCTGGAGCGGGCCCGCCGGGCGCTGGACGAGATGGTCGTCGAGGGCATGGCCACCGCGCTGCCGTTCCACCGGCTGGTCATCCGCGACGAGGCGTTCACCGCCGAGCCGTTCACCGTGCACACCCGGTGGATCGAGACCGAGTTCGACAACACCGTCCCGCCGTTCACCGCCGCCGCCGGCACCGCCGAGGCGCCGGCCGAGCGCGAGACCGTCGTGGTCGAGGTCGGCGGCAAGCGGCTGGAGGTCACCCTCCCCGCCGGCCTCGGCGGGGGTGCGGCCGCCGCCGCGCCCGCCGCCCGCAAGCCGGCCCGCCGGGGTGGCGCGGCCAAGGCCGGCGCCGCCGTCAGCGGCGACGTGCTCACCTCGCCCATGCAGGGCACCATCGTCAAGATCGCGGTCGCCGACGGGGACACCGTCGCCGAAGGCGACCTGGTCGTGGTGCTGGAGGCGATGAAGATGGAGCAGCCGCTGCACGCGCACAAGGCGGGCACGGTCAGCGGCCTCGCGGCCGAGGTCGGCGCCGTCATCTCCGCCGGCGCGGCGATCTGCACGATCGCCTGAGGTGTAAGGAAGGGCACCTTCCTAACGTTTTCGGTAGAGGAAGGGCCCCTTCCTAACGCAACGCTGGGCGGCACCGGCCAGCCTGACAGTCAGCGCAGCTCGGTGCGGGCGACCGCCCGGACGGCGGCGGTCAGCGCGTCCAGCGTGGCGGAGTCCACCCGCCAGTGCTGCCAGTACAGCGGTCGGTCCAGGTGACGCCCGGCACCGATGTCGACGCAGCGCCCGGCCGCGATGTCGGCACGGGCGATCCGCTCCGGCACCATCCCCCACCCCAGGCCCAGCCGCACCGCCTCGTTGAAGCCGTCGAAGGACGGGACGTAGTGGACCGGCGGGGCGATCCGACGCCGGGTCACGGTGCGGGCGAACCGGTGCTGGAGCTGGTCCTTGCGATCGAACGCCATCATCGGCGCCGTCGCGAGGGCGGCCTCGGTGGGGCCGTCGGGGAAGTGGCGGGCCGCGAACCCGGTCCGGGCCAGCGCGACGTACCGCATCGCGCCCAGCCGCTCCACCCGGCAGCCCTGCACGGCCTCGCGCTGCGCGGTCACCGCGGCCATCGCCGTACCGTCGCGGATCAGCTCCGCCGTGTGGTCCTCGTCGTCCCGGCGGACGTCGAACAGGAGCGCCAGCTCGGCGGGCAGCCGCGCCAGGGCGCCGACGAACCAGGTGCCGAGCGAGTCGCCGTTCGCCACGATGGTCACCCGGCTGGGGGCGGGCCCGCCGACCGTCGGCGGGCGGGCGGCGTCCAACGCCTCCCGTTCCAGCAGGGCCACCTGGCCGGCGAGCCGCAGCAGCGGCCGGCCCGCGTCGGTGGCCTGGCACGGCTTCGTGCGGCGGACCAGCACCTGCCCGACGGTCTGCTCCAACGCCTTCATCCGCTGGCTGACGGCCGACGGGGTGACGTGCAGCGCGTGCGCCGCCGCCTCGAAGCTGCCCTCGCGGACCACCGCGGCGAACGTCCGGAGCTGCGTGGAGTCAAGCATGGTGAAGCTGAGCTTATCTGCCGTGAGAATCTTTAGCTGGGCTGCATCGGCTGCGGCTCGTAGCCTCGGCTCGTGCCCGACATCCTCAGCAACTCCGTGACAGGTTCCGCCGCCGCCGGCTTCTCCCTCTCGATCGCGCTCATCGCCGCCATCGGAGCGCAGAACGCCTTCGTCCTGCGGCAGGGCCTGCGTCGGGAGCACGTCCTGCCCGTGGTCGCCGTGTGCGCCGCCTCCGACGCGCTGCTGATCTCGGTCGGCATCGCCGGGATGGGCACCGCCACGGCGGAGCACCCCGCCGTGCTGACCGCCGTCCGCTGGCTGGGGGCCGCGTTCCTGCTCGGGTACGCCGTGCTGGCCGCCCGCCGCGCGCTGCGCCCCGGCGCGCTCTCCCCCGCCGACCGGCCGCCGGCCACGCTCGGGGCGACGCTGCTGGCCTGCCTCGCCTTCACCTACCTCAACCCGCACGTGTACCTCGACACCGTCCTCCTGCTCGGCGGGGTGGCCCGCCAGCACCCGCACCACTGGGTCTTCGGCGCGGGCGCGGCGCTCGCCAGCGTGGTCTGGTTCACCACCATCGGCGCCGCCGCCCACCGGCTCGCGCCCGTGCTGGCCCGCCCGACGGCCTGGCGGGTCGTCGACGGTGCGATCGCCCTCGTGATGACCGCGCTCGCGGCGGGGCTGCTGCTCGGCTGACCCGGCGACGCCGGGCCGCGCGCAGCCTCTTCCTGGCCGAGCTGGCGGTCTTCGGCGACGCCGGCCGGGGGTGTTTTCGGCGACCACCGGGGGCGCGGACGGCGGCCGGCGGGAATGATGGCGGGGTGCGGTTCCTACACGGCGCGGTTCCCGCGCACGACCTGACCTACAACGACGTCTTCATGGCGCCGGCCCGCTCCGAGGTGGGCTCGCGGCTCGACGTCGACCTGGCCGCCAGCGACGGCACGGGCACCACCATCCCGCTGGTCGTGTCGAACATGACCGCGGTGTCCGGCCGCCGGATGGCCGAGACGGTCGCCCGGCGCGGCGCGATCGCGGTCATCCCGCAGGACATCCCGATCGAGGTGGTGGCGAACGTCGTCGCCTGGGTCAAGCGGCGGCACCTGGTGCACGACACCGCGATCACGCTCGGCCCGACCGACACCGTCGGGGACGCGATCCACCTGCTGCCGAAGCGGTCGCACGGCGCCGTGGTGGTGATCGACGACGAGGGTCGGCCGCTGGGCGTGGTGACCGAGGCCGACACCGTGGGCGTGGACCGCTTCGCCCAGCTCCGGCACGTGATGTCCACCGAGCTGCACACCGTGCCGGCCGACGCGGATCCGCGTACGGGCTTCGACCGGCTCTCGGCCGGCCGGCGTCGGCTCGCCCCGGTGGTCGACGCCGAGGGCCGCCTCGTCGGGGTGCTGACCCGGCAGGGCGCGCTGCGGGCGACCCTCTACAAGCCGGCGGTGGACGACCGGGGCCGGCTGCGCATCGCCGCCGCCGTCGGCATCAACGGCGACGTGACCGGCAAGGCGGCGGCGCTGCTGGAGGCCGGGGTGGACACGCTGGTCGTGGACACCGCGCACGGCCACCAGGACCGGATGATCTCCGCGTTGCGGGCCGTCCGCGCGCTGGACCCGGCGGTCCCGGTCGCCGCCGGCAACGTGGTGACCGCCGAGGGCGTACGCGACCTGGTGGAGGCGGGCGCCGACATCGTCAAGGTGGGCGTCGGCCCGGGTGCGATGTGCACCACCCGGATGATGACCGGGGTGGGTCGGCCGCAGTTCTCCGCCGTGCTCGACTGCGCCGCGGCGGCCCGCCAGCTCGGCCGGCACGTCTGGGCCGACGGCGGCGTACGGCACCCGCGGGACGTGGCGCTGGCCCTGGCCGCCGGCGCGTCGAACGTGATGATCGGCTCCTGGTTCGCCGGCACCTACGAGTCCCCCGGCGACCTCTACACCGACGCCGACGGCCGGCGCTACAAGGAGAGCTTCGGGATGGCGTCGGCGCGGGCGGTCAGCGCGCGGACGGCCGACGACAGCGCGTACGACCGGGCCCGCAAGGCGGTCTTCGAGGAGGGCATCTCCTCGGCCCGGATGTACCTGGACCCGGCCCGCCCCGGCGTGGAGGACCTGATCGACGAGATCATCGCCGGGGTGCGCAGCGCCTTCACCTACGCCGGCGCCCGGGACCTGGCGGAGTTCCACGAGCGGGCCGTCGTCGGCGTGCAGAGCACGGCCGGCTACACCGAGGGGATGCCGCTGCCCACGAGCTGGTGAGAGCCCAGCCGGCCGTCACTCCTCGGGGAAGAGGCGTCGGATGACCTCGCGGGCGGCGGCCCGGGGGTCGTCGCCCACCCGCTCTGGCAGCGCGCCAGCGAGCCAGAGCGTGGCGAAGCCGTGCACGATCGACCAGGCGGCGAGCGCGTCGCCCTGCGGATCCTCCGCCGTCGGGCGCCCCTGGGGCAGCCCGGCGACCCCGGCGTGCAGCGCGTCGCCGGCGCGCTGGCGGGCCGCCGCCACGTCGTCGGCGTCGGCCCGGTAGAGGTCCGGGCGGAACATCACCTCGAAGTGCGCGCGGTGCCCGACGGCGAAGTCGACGTACGCGACGCCGCTGTCCAGCAGGTCCTCCGCGCCGCCCAGAGCCTCGGCGAGCAGGTCGAAGCCCTCGGCGGCGAGGGCGGTGAGCAGGCCGGCCTTGTCGCCGAAGTGGTGCGCCGGGGCGGCATGCGAGACGCCGGCCCGGCGGGCCAGGTCGCGCAGGCTCAGCGCCCCGGGGCCGGACTCCTCGATCACTCGCACCGCCGCCGTGAGCAGGGCGCGACGCAGGTCGCCGTGGTGGTAGCCGCGTGTTCCGGTCATGCCGCGATCCTATCTTGCCATTGACAAGATGCCACCTCGGGGCGCAATCTTGTCGGCGACAAGTTCGCGCCCTGGGGGGTATCGATGGCTCCGCTGATCGCGCTCGTGGCCGGCACCGCACTCGCCCGGCTGGCCGGCCTGGCCGGCGTGGCCGCGCTCGACGGCTGGCACCCCGCGCTGCGGGTGGGGCTGGCGCTGATGTTCGTGGTGACCGGCCTCGCACACTTCGCCGCCACCTACCGGTCGGACATGATCGCGATGGTGCCGCCCACCCTCCCTCGACCCGACCTGCTGGTCACGGTCACCGGGGTGTTGGAACTGGTGGGCGCGGCCGGCCTGCTCGCGCCGGCGACCGCCCGCTGGGCCGCGGCCGGGCTGGCCCTGTTGATGCTGGCCATGTTCCCGGCGAACGTCTCGGCGGTGCGGCGCGGGCTGACCCTCGGGGGCCGGCCGGCGACCCCCCTGGGGCCACGGACGGCGGAACAGGCCCTCTTCGTCGGCGCGGCCGTCGCTATTTCGTTTGGGGCCTGACGTTCAGGGAGCTAATCTGGCCACCATGAAACTGATCGAGCTGCGGGACGTGCCCCTCGGGCGACTGCTCGTGGTCGCCGGGCACGTCACCGGGCAGCGGTGGAACCGCTACCTCGCCGAGGAACACGGGCTCACCCAGGCCGGGATGGCCACCCTGATGACCCTCGCCGAACACGGCGAACTGCCGCACCGCACGGTGGCCGAGCACTGCTTCGTCCGGCCGGCCACCCTCACCGGCATCGTCGACACGCTGGAACGCGACGGCCTGGTCGAGCGGCAGCGCGACGAGGCCGACCGGCGCAGCATCCGGATCGCGATCACCCCGGCCGGGCAGGCCCGGATCGACGCGCTGACCGCCGTGATCCGGTCCGGCGCTCCGCTGACCTCGGTCGACGCCGACCCGGCGAAGGCGGCGGTGATCCGCCAGTTCCTCCTGGAGGTCATCGGCAGCGGCGACGCCGGCACGCCGGAAGGGGCACCGACATGTTGACCCGGCTGCTGCGCACACAGCTGCGCCCCTACCGCCGGGCACTGGCAGCGGTGCTGCTGCTCCAGTTCGTCGGCACGATGGCGTCGCTCTACCTGCCCAGTCTCAACGCCGACATCATCGACCTCGGCGTGGCGCGGGGCGACACCGACTACATCATGCGCACCGGCGGGTGGATGCTCGCGGTCAGCCTGGTGCAGATCGTCTGCTCCGTCGCCGCCGTCTACCTCGGCGCACGCACCGCGATGGGCTTCGGCCGGGACGTCCGGGCGGCGGTGTTCGGGCACGTGAACGGCTTCTCCGCCCGCGAGGTGGCCCGGTTCGGGGCGCCCTCGCTGATCACCCGCAACACCAACGACGTGCAGCAGGTGCAGATGCTCGTGCTGATGAGCTGCACCATGCTGGTCGCCGCGCCGATCATGAGCGTCGGCGGCGTGGTGATGGCGCTGCGCGAGGATCTCGGGCTCTCCTGGCTGATGCTGGTCAGCGTGCCCGTGCTGGCCGTCGCCCTGGGGCTGATCATCCGGCGGATGGTGCCGGGCTTCCGGCTCATGCAGACCCGGATCGACACGGTCAACCGGGTGCTGCGGGAGCAGATCACCGGCATCCGGGTGGTCCGGGCGTTCGTCCGGGAGCCGTACGAGACGGAGCGCTTCGCCGCCGCGAACGCCGACCTCACCGCGACCGCCCTGCGCACCGGCCGCCTGATGGCGTTGATCTTCCCCGTGGTGATGCTGGTGCTCAACGTCTCCAGCGTCGCGGTGCTCTGGTTCGGCGCCCAGCGCGTCGACGCCGGGGCGATCCAGGTCGGCGCCCTCACCGCCTTCCTGCAGTACCTGATGCAGATCCTGATGGCCGTCATGATGGCCACCTTCATGCTGATGATGGTGCCCCGCGCGGCGGTCTGCGCGGAGCGGATCGTCGAGGTGCTGGACACCGACTCCTCGGTGGTGCCGGCGCCCCGCCCGGTCACCGAGGTGGCCACGCGCGGCGAGCTGGAGCTGCGCGACGTGTCGTTCCGGTATCCGGGGGCGGCCGCACCGGTGCTGCGGAACGTGTCCTTCCGGGTGACGCCGGGCACCACCACGGCGGTCATCGGCAGCACCGGCGCGGGCAAGACCACGCTGCTGTCGCTCGTCCCCCGGCTGGTCGACGTGACCGCCGGCACCGTGCTGGTCGATGGCGTCGACGTCCGCGACCTGGCGCCGGACGAGCTGTGGCGCCGGATCGGGCTGGTGCCGCAGAAGCCCTACCTGTTCACCGGGACGGTGGCGAGCAACCTGCGCTACGGCAACCCGGACGCGACCGACGCGGAACTCTGGGACGCGCTGGAGATCGCCCAGGCGCGGGACTTCGTCGAGGCGATGCCCGAGGGGCTGGCGTCGCCGATCGCGCAGGGCGGCACGAACGTCTCCGGCGGGCAGCGGCAGCGGCTCGCGATCGCCCGGGCCCTGGTGCGCCGGCCGGAGATCTACCTCTTCGACGACTCCTTCTCCGCGCTCGACCTCGGCACCGACGCGCGGCTGCGGGCGGCGCTGCGGCCGGTCACCGCGGACGCCGCCGTGGTGATCGTGGCGCAGCGGGTCTCCACGATCGTCGAGGCCGACCAGATCATCGTGTTGGAGGACGGGGGCGTGGTCGGGATGGGCCGACACGACGAGTTGCTGGAGACCTGCCCGACGTACGCCGAGATCGTGGCGTCGCAGAACACCACGGGGGTGGCCGCGTGAGCGAGCGGAGCGAGCGAACCATCAGGCACAGCAGCGTGGCGCCCCGCGCCGCCGCCGAGCGGAGCGAGGTGGCCGCGTGAGCGCCGTACCGCAGCAGAAGCCGGCCGCCGACGCGCGGACGCCGAAGCGGCTGCCGGGCGGCGGGCAGCGCGGCGGCCCGCCGTGGGCGGGGGCCGGGATGCCCGCCGAGCGGTCGATGAACTTCGGGCCGTCGGCCCGGCGGCTGCTGCGCCGCCTGCGCCCGGACCGCCTCGCGCTCGTCGCGGTGATCGCGCTGGCCGTGGTCAGCGTCGGGCTGAGCGTGGTCGGGCCGAAGGTGCTCGGGCACGCCACCGACCTGATCTTCACCGGGGTGATCGGCCGGCAGCTGCCGGCGGGCACCACCGCCGACCAGGCGGTGGCCGCGGCCCGGGCGGCCGGCAACGACAGCTTCGCCGACATGCTCGCGCGGATGGACGTGGTGCCCGGCGTGGGCATCGACTTCGCCGCGCTGGCGCGGGTGCTGCTGCTGGCGCTCGGCCTCTACCTGGCGGCCAGCGCGCTGATGTGGTGGCAGGGCTGGCTGCTCAACGGCGTGGTGCAGCGGACCGTGCTGCGGCTGCGCGCCGACGTGGAGGACAAGCTCAACCGGCTGCCGCTGCCCTACTTCGACCGGCAGCCCCGCGGCGAGCTGCTCAGCCGGGTCACCAACGACATCGACAACATCTCGACCAGCCTCCAGCAGACGCTGAGCCAGTTGCTCACCTCGTTGCTCACCGTGGTCGGCGTGCTGGCCATGATGTTCTGGATCTCGCCGTTGCTGGCCCTGGTGGCGCTGGTCGCGGTGCCGGTGTCGGTCGTCGTCACCGGCGCGATCGCCAAGCGGTCGCAGGCGCAGTTCATCGCCCAGTGGACGCACACCGGCGAGCTGAACGGCCAGATCGAGGAGGCGTTCACCGGCCACGAGCTGGTCAAGGTCTTCGGCCGGCAGCGCGAGGTGGAGGCGGCCTTCACCGCCAAGAACGAGGAGCTGTTCCGGGCCAGCTTCGGCGCCCAGTTCATCTCCGGGATCATCATGCCGGCGATGATGTTCGTCGGGAACCTCAGCTACGTGGCGATCGCCGTGGTCGGCGGCCTGCGGGTGGCGTCGGGGTCGATGAGCCTCGGCGACGTGCAGGCGTTCATCCAGTACTCCCGGCAGTTCACCCAGCCGCTCACCCAGGTCGCCTCGATGGCGAACCTGCTCCAGTCCGGGGTGGCCTCCGCCGAGCGGGTCTTCGCGGTGCTCGACGCCGAGGAGCAGAGCCCCGACCCGGCCGAGCCGGCCCGGGTGCGCGACCCGCACGGCCGGGTCGAGTTCGCGCACGTCTCCTTCCGGTACGCCCCGGACAAGCCGCTGATCGAGGACCTGTCGCTGGTGGCCGAGCCCGGGCACACCGTCGCCATCGTCGGGCCGACCGGGGCCGGCAAGACCACCCTGGTCAACCTGGTCATGCGCTTCTACGAGCTGGACGCCGGCCGGATCACGCTGGACGGCGTGGACATCACCACGATGCGCCGCGACGACCTGCGCGGCCGGGTCGGGATGGTGCTCCAGGACACCTGGCTCTTCGGCGGCACCATCCGCGACAACATCGCCTACGGCCGGCCGGGCGCGACCGAGGAGGAGATCCTGGCCGCGGCCCGGGCGACCTTCGTGGACCGGTTCGTGCGCAGCCTCCCCGACGGCTACGACACGGTGATCGACGAGGAGGGCAGCAACGTCAGCGCGGGCGAGAAGCAGCTCATCACCATCGCCCGGGCGTTCCTCGCCGAGCCGTCGCTGCTGATCCTGGACGAGGCGACCAGCTCCGTGGACACCCGCACCGAGGTGCTGCTCCAGCGGGCGATGGCCGCCCTGCGCTCGGACCGCACCAGCTTCGTCATCGCGCACCGGCTCTCCACCATCCGCGACGCCGACCTGATCCTGATGATGGAGGACGGCCGGATCGTGGAGCAGGGCACGCACGACGAGCTGCTGGCCGCGCGGGGCGCGTACCACCGGCTGTACCGGTCGCAGTTCACCGCCGCCGCCCGGCCCGACCCCGAGCCCGCGTCGCTGTGACGGTGGTCGCCGTGACGACAGTCCGCCCGGCCGCGACGGGCGGCCGGGCGGCGGGGCCGGAGCCGGGCGGAGGCTCAGTCCGCCGGGAGGAGGGCCGCGCCGCGCCCGGCCACGACCGCGCCGATCAGCCGGAGGGCGTCGGCGGCGGGCATCGGGTCCAGGGCGCGGCCGCCGCGCAGCCGCAGCGAGACGTCGCCCTCGGCCGCCTCGCGGGGACCGATCACGGCGGCGTACGGGACCCGGGCGCGGGCGGCGTCGCGGATGCGGGCACCCAGCGAACCGGCCGACTCCACCTCGACCCGCAGCCCCGCCGCGAGCGCGTCCCGGGCGAGCCGGGCCGCCGCCCCGGCCTGGTCGTCCCCGACCGGCAGCACGACCAGCTGCACCGGGGCGTACCAGGCGGGGAAGGCGCCCTCGTGCACCTCGATCAGGTACGCGAACAGCCGCTCCATGCTGCCGACGAGGCTGCGGTGCACCATCACCGGTCGACGCCGCCCCCCGGTCGGGTCGGTGTACGACAGGTCGAACCGCTCCGGCTTGTCGAAGTCGAGCTGGACGGTGGAGAGGGTGGACTCCCGTCCGGCGGCGTCCAGCACCTGGATGTCGATCTTCGGCCCGTAGAACGCCGCCTCCCCCGGGGCCTCGGTGAACTCCACCCCGTCGAGCGCGGCGCGCAGCAGCTCCTCGGCCCGCGCCCACTGGTCGTCGTCCCCGACGTACTTCTCCCCCGGCCCGCGCAGCGACAGCCGGAACCCCGCCGGCCGTACGCCGAGCGCGGCGTGCGCCTCACGGATCAGCCGGAGGATCTCCGCCACCTCCTCGCCCACCTGCTCCAGGGCGCAGAAGTTGTGCGCGTCGTTGAGCGAGATGGCCCGCACTCGGGACAGCCCGCCGAGCACCCCCGAGCGCTCGGCCCGGTACATGCCGCCCAGCTCGGCGATCCGCAGCGGCAGTTCCCGGTAGGAGCGGCCCCGGGCCCGGTAGACGAGGGCGTGGTGCGGGCAGAGCGCCGGGCGCAACACGAACTCGTCGTCGGCGGAGAGCTTCATCGGAGGGAACATGTCGTCGGCGAAGTAGCCGAGGTGGCCGGAGAGCTCGAACAGCTCCCGCTTGCCCAGCGGCGGGGTGTGCACGTGCCGGTAGCCGGCCCGGCGCTCCAGGTCGCGGACGTACTCCTCGACGGCGTGCCGGGCGGCGGCGCCGGCCGGCAGCCAGAGCGGCAGCCCGGCGCCGGCCAGCGGGTCGGAGACGAACAGGTCCAGCTCCCGGCCGAGCCTGCGGTGGTCGATCATGTCGCGCTCCTTGATCGGGTACGACCCGGAGGCGACCCGGTCACCGGACGCCACGAGGCCCCGGGGCGGATCGCCCCGGGGCCTCGTCGACGGTCAGGTCAGTGCGGCGCGCCGGGGTCTCCCGGCGTCGTCGTCAGCACCGCACTGCTCATGCGGCGACGGTACGCCCGCCCGCGTGGGGGCCGCAGCCGGTTTTTCGCGGGCGGCGCGGCACCTCGCGCCCTGCCCGGGGTCGCGGGAGCGGACGGCCCGCGGAACGGGGGCGGGCCGCCGGCACGGGACCTGCCGGCGGCCCGCGGCGGCCCGGTCGTCGAGAACGGGGGACCCGACGGTGGTGGGGCCGCGCGCCGACAACGGTACGCCGACCGACGCCGATCCGCCGACCCCCGACGGCGGTACGCCGTCGCGTCACCTTCGCCGACGCCCGCTCGTTGGTCCCGGGTAGCCCTGCCGTGTCGGTGGTCACCACGAGCCAGGGCCGTGCCCGGTGACGCCGGACACGCCGTCAGGCTCGGTACCCCGATCGGCCCCATCCGGCGAGGTGGCAGTGGTGCCCGAACTACTCACTGAGGTCGCGTCGCCGACCTGGGCGTACCTCGCGCTGCTCGGGCTGCTGGTCGCCGACGCCTTCGTCCCGGTGATCCCCACCCAGGTCGTCATGATCACCAGCGGCGCCCTGACCGTGTACGGCGGGCTGAACCTGCCGGTGACCATCGCCGTCGGCGCGCTCGGCGTCTTCGCCGGAGACCTCGCCTGCTACCTGCTCGGGCGGGGCGCACCCGACCGCCGGTCGCCGCGCGACGTCGCGCCGGGCCGGGCCCGACGGGTCGCCAGCCGGGTCACCCAGGGGCTGCGCCGGCCCGGCCCGCTCGTCATCCTGCTCTGCCGCTTCGTGCCGGGCGGCCGGATGGCGGCCTGCTTCTCCGCCGGCCGCAGCCGGTACCCGTACCGGCTGTTCCTGCTCTACGAGGGCCTGGCGGCGCTGGGCTGGGCGACGTACGGCGGACTGGTCGGGCACCTGGGCGGGACGGCGCTGACCGAGTCGGCGTGGCGGCTGGCGGTGATCGCGGCGGTGGCGGCGGCCGGGTTCGCGGCGGCGGGCTGGGCCATGACCGTCGTCGGCGCCCGGCGGGCGACCGAGCCGGATCCGGCGGTGCCGGTCGTCGTCGGGGCGCGGGCGGACGTCCCCGGGGCGGACTGACCCACCCCGGCCGCCTAGGGGTGGTCCCCGGGACCGATCTCGGTGGCCCGCCCGGATCCGTCTGGGGTCCCCTGCGGGACAGGCTGAGGCATGCCTGGTACCCGGAACAGTGGACTGCTGACCCTCGGCGGGATCGCCGTGGCGGCGCTGCTCGCCGTGATCGGCCACGTCGAGGTGAACGACGACCTGAACCCCTGGGCACTGACCGTCAGCGACTTCGCGGTCTCCGACCGCGGCGGCGTGATCGACGCGGCCATGGTCGTGCTCGCCGCGGCCACCGCCGTGCTCCTGCCCGCCCTGCGGCGCGCGCACCGCTCCCCCGCCGCCCGCCCGGGGCGGGCCGCCGAGCTGCTCCTGGCCGCCTGGATCGGCGGGCTGCTGCTGGCCGCGCTCGTGCCGACGAACGAGCCCGGCCTGCCCATGGACACCGCCGCCTACGTCCACCGGTACGCCTCGGTGGTCGCCTTCCTGGCGCTGCCGCTCGCCGGCTGGCTGCTCGCGGCCCGGCTGCCGGCCGTCGCCCGCGCGGTCCGCGGGCTCACCCTGGTCAGCCTGGCCCTCGCCGCGACGATGGTCTGGTCGGCCTACCCGGGCGACCGGCTGCTGCTCGGGCTGGTCGAGCGGCTGCTCATCCTCGCCGAGGTCGCCGTGCTCGCCGTCGTCGCGGTCACCCTGCTCCGCCGGTCACCCACGGCCGACCTCCCGGGCGGGCGGGTCACTCCAGCTCGTGGAGCATGAGCTGGCGGGCGGCCTCGGTGATGGAGCCGGACAGGCTCGGGTAGATCGTGATGGTCTGGGCCAGCTCGTTGACGGTGAGGTTGTTCTCCACCGCCATGGTGATCGGCAGGATCAGCTCGCTCGCCTTCGGCGCCACCACCACGCCGCCGATCACCTGGCCGCTCGCCGGCCGGCAGAAGAGCTTGACGAAGCCGTCGGCGAGGTCGTCCATCTTCGCGCGGGCGTTGCCGTCCAGCGGCAGCATGACCTGCCGGGCCGGCACCTTGCCCGCGTCGACCTCGTCCTGCGAGACGCCGACGGTGGCCAGCTCCGGGTCGGTGAACACGTTCGCCGCGACGGTACGCAGCCGCAGCGGCCGGACGGCCTCGCCGAGCGCGTGCCACATCGCGATCCGGCCCTGCATGGCGGCGACGCTGGCCAGCGGCAGCACGCCGGTGCAGTCGCCGGCGGCGTAGATGCCGGGCACGTTGGTGCGGGAGACCCGGTCGACGGTGACGTACCCGCCCCGGGCCAGCTCGACGCCGTACTCGGCCAGGCCCAGGTCGGCGGTGTTGGGGATCGAGCCGACCGCGATCAGCGCGTGCGAGCCGGACACCTTCCGGCCGTCGGAGAGCTCGACCTCCACCCCGTCGGCGGTGCGGCGCACGGCGTCGGCCCGGGAGTTGTTCAGGATGCTCATGCCCCGGTTGCGGAAGACCCGCTCGATGGCCATCGCCGCGTCGGCGTCCTCGTGCGGCATCACCCGGTCGCGGCTGGAGACCAGGGTCACCTGCACGCCCATCGCGAGGTAGGCGCTGGCGAACTCGGCGCCCGTGACGCCGGAACCGACCACGATCAGGTGCTCGGGCAGCTCCGGCAGGTCGTACACCTGGCGCCAGGTCAGGATGCGCTCGCCGTCCGGTACGGCGGTGGGCAGTTGGCGCGGGGTGGCGCCGGTGGCGATCAGCACGGTCGACGCGTCGATCGTGTGCTCCCCGCCGCCGTCGGCCGGGGTGACGACCACGCGGTGGGTGTGGCCGAGCGTGTCCTCGCCGAGCCGGGCGGTGCCCGCGACGAAGGTCACCCCCGCCTTGACCAGCTTGGCGTGGATGTCGGCGGACTGGGCCAGCGCGAGGCGCTTGACCCGCTCGTGCACCGCCCGGGCGTCGACGGTGACGGCCTCCAGCCCGTCGGAGTGCACCCCGAACTCCTCGGTGTCCCGGTAGCCGGTCACCACCTCGGAGCTGGCGATGAAGGTCTTCGACGGGACGCAGTCGGAGAGCACGCAGGCCCCGCCGGCGCCCTCGGCCTCCACGACGGTGACGTCGGCGTCAAGCTGCGCGGCGACCAGGGCGGCCTCGTAGCCCGCCGGTCCGCCGCCGATGATCACGATCCGGCTCACAGCGCTCGCCCTTCGTCAGTGCTCACAGTGACTTTCTTCTCCCGAACGCGTCCGACACGCACCGTCGTATTCTCCCCCACCCGGCGGGCGGGCTATCGTCATCGCCGTGCGTCATTACGCCGCCTACGGCTCAAACCTCGACCCCGCCCGCATGCGCGCCTACTGCCCACATTCGCCGATGGTGGGCACCGGCTGGCTGGAAGGCTGGCGGCTCACCTTCGCGGGCGAGGACGTGATCGGCTGGGAGGGCGCGGTCAGCACCGTCGTCGAGTCCCCCGGCGACCGGGTGTTCGTGGCGCTCTACGACATCCACCCCTACGACGCCGCCCAGCTCGACGAGATCGAGGGGGTGACCGCCGGCACGTACCGCAAGCTGCACGTGCGCGTCTCCACCCTCGACGGGGACGTGACCGCGTGGGTCTACGTCTTCGACGGCTACGAGGGCGGCCTGCCCACCTCGTGGTACCTGTCGGAGATCGCGAACGCCGCCGAGAAGGCGGGCGCGCCGGACGACTACGTCACCGAGCTGCGGTCCCGCCCCACCGGCACCGCGTCGGCCTGACGCGGCTCGTCGGCCCAGCGCGTTTCCCACGGCCCCAGTCTGCTACCGGGCGGGCCGCCGCCTCGATCCGGCCCCGGCCGGGGTCGTCAATCACACACCCGTGGCCGGGACGACCAGCTCGTACATGTCGGTCCAGCGCACCTCGCGCAGCCCCACGGACCGGTAGAGCGTGACCGGGACGGTCGGGTTGGTCAGGTCGACGCCCAGCCCGGCGGCCTCCCGGCCCTTGGCGGCATAGACGGTGAAGGCCCGCCACAGCAGCGCCGCCCCCACCCCCCGCCGCCGGTACGCCGGCAGCACCGACAGGCTGCGTACGAAGCCCTCGTTCTGCTCCAGCGCCTGGTCCGAGGACTGGAGCGCGCCGGCCGACACCCCGTCGACCTCGGCGACGAACCACTCGTCCCAGGTGGTGCCGTGCTGGCTGACCCGCTGCCGCCAGCGGTCGAACCCGACCGGCTCGTAGTCCGGGGTGTCCCGGAACGCGATGTCGTAGATCCGGTGGAACTCGCGCAGGTCGGCCTCGTCGTCGCCGCGCAGCGGGCGGACGGTCACCCCGGGCGGGGGCGGCGGCTCGGCGGGCAGCCCGGCCAGCGGCCGGCGCATCCGCACGTACCGCTTGGCGAGGGTGAACCCGGCCTCGGCCAGCTCCGCCGCCCAGCGCGTCTCGGGGGCGAAGCCGGCGGTGCGGACGGTCAGCGCCGGCACGCCCCGTTCGGCGGCGCGTTCGGCGACGCGGTCGAGCTGCCGGGCGAGCAGCGGCGCGCGCACCTCGGCGCCGCGCTCCGGGTCCACGTACACCTCGACGAACTCGCGTCCCACGCCGGTCGGATTGTCCAGCGTCGCCCAGGCCACGACCACGCCCTCCGGGTCGGTGACCAGCCACGAGTCGCGCGCCGGGTCGAAGAACGGCGCGGTCAGCGCGGCCGCGACGTCCTCGGCGTCGAAGTCGGGGTAACCGACGGCGAAGGTGTCGGCGGCGTGCACCACGGCCAGGATCGCCGGCACGTCGTCGAGGGTGGGACGGCGGGCGTGCCAGCCGGCGGGGAGAGTCACGGGGGCGATCCTGACAGGCGGGCCGGCGGAACGCCGCCGAATTTCGCGCGGCCCCACGTCACGCCGGTCCGGGCGCCGGGCGCCGGGCCGTCCCGGTCCGGGGAGCCGGCACGGGTGCGGGCGGGGAGCCGGCTCAGCCCCGGCCCGCCAGGTGGGCCCGGGTCGCGAAGAGCAGGTCCACCAGTTCGGCGCCGTCCGCCGGGCCGAGTGCCGCGAACGCCGGCGAGGCCAACCGGTCGGTCACCGCCTCGGCCCAGAGGCGCCGCCGGACCAGCGGCCCGACCGGCGGGTACGGCGGCTGCCAGCCGCAGGCCACCGCGCCCGCCTCCCCCTCCGGCCCGGCGAGCACGGCCTCCAGCGGGGTCATCCCGCCGGCCCGGACGGCGAGCAGGTACGCCCCGGCGAAGTGCTCCCGGAGCAGGCGCAGGCCGACGGCCGCCCGGGCGCCGGCGGTGCGCTCCGGCACCGGCATCGCCCGCCACGCGGCGAAGAGCGGCATGCCGCTGGCGTCCGCCGCCTCGACGGCCCGGCCGAGCAGCGCCGCGAGCCGACCCGCCCCGGGGAGGGCGTCGAGGTGCTCGTCACCCCAACGGCAGCACTCGACGAGGGTGGCGGCGGCCGCCTCGACCGGCCGGACGGTGCGCAGGGCCGCGTCCCAACCGTCGGCGACCGCGTCGGGGGCGAGGAAGCCGAGGGCGGCGGCGACCGTCTCGGCCCGGACGTCGCCGAGGGCACCGGCCCGGCCGGTGACGTAGAACGCCCAGCCGGAGATTCCGAGCAGCCGCGCCCGGCGCAGGGTGGTCGGGCAGCGGGTGAACGCGTCACCGAGTTCGAGCACCACGG
The DNA here is from genome assembly GCF_040639595.1 of Micromonospora sp. NPDC023814. Classification (NCBI taxonomy): domain Bacteria; kingdom Bacillati; phylum Actinomycetota; class Actinomycetes; order Micromonosporales; family Micromonosporaceae; genus Micromonospora; species Micromonospora sp. NPDC023814. The sequence continues at coordinate 11,382 of NZ_JBFAAF010000001.1, read as the reverse complement.
GCTTGCTGGCCGCGGCGACCTGTTCCGGCGTCATCCGCCCGCACCCGGGTCGACCCGTCCCTCCACAGGGGTCAGTCTGCCGCGTCGTCGCCCGGCTCGGCATCCCCCTCTTCGGCGTCGAGGGCCTCCACCGCCGCCTCGACCTCGCCGGCGCGGCGGCGGGCGGCGGTGGCCGTCCGTTCCGCCCCGCGGCGGGCGAGCTTCGCCCGGCTCAGGTCCTGCTCGGCGACGGCCCGCCGCCGCTCCAGCTCGGCCAGCTCCGCCTCGATCGCGTCCAGGGCGGCGGCCCCGTCGTGCTCGGCCGCCGTCGCGTCGGCCAGCTCCGCCTCGGCCCGTTCCTGGTCGGTACGCGCCTTCGCCAGCTCCTTCTCCAGCGCCCGCCGCCGGCGGGCCCGTTCCGCCCGGGCCGCTCGTTCCGCCTGCTCGGCGCGGAGGGCGGCCCGGTCGGCGCCGGCCCGCCGCTTCCCGGCCGGCTCGGGCCGGGGCTCCGGTTCCGGCTCCTCGCCGCCGGTCACCAGGCGCAGCTGCGGACGGGGCACCTCCCCGAACCCGGCGTAGTTGGCGGCCCGCAGCAGCCGGCCGGAGCGGACCTGCTCGGCGACCTCGGTGTCGGAGAGCGCGGCGTTGAGGGTGCCCTCCACCTCGGCCAGCGGCAGCTTCCCGGCCGGCGGCGCCCCCTCGGCCTCGGCCGCCAGCTTGCGCACCTCGGCGACGAGCGCGCCGACCACCGACCGCCGTTGGGCGGACAGTTCCCGCAGCCGGGGCCCGCGCAGTTCGCGCTGGGCGGACCGCAGCGCCTCGGCGAGCTGGGCCAGGTCGGCGACCAGCTCGGGGCGGCGGATGGCGAGCAGGTTGACCAGCCAGGCGGCCACGGTGGGGCGACGCAGCCGGGCGATCTCCCGGGCGGTCTTCGGGTCGCCGGCCCGGCGCGCCTCGGCGGCGGCCTCGTCGCGGATCGCGACGAACCGGTCCGGCGGGGTGGTGTAGAGCCGGTGGACCAGCTCCCGGGGCGGGCCGGGCATCGCCGTCAGGCGTCGATTCGGGTGCCCGGTTCGAGCCGGCGGTAGTCGACCTCGGAGAGCCGGGTGAAGTTGCTGTTCAGGACGCCGAGCCCGTGGTCGTTGAGCAGCCCGTCGTGCAGCGCGTACGCCCGGCGCGGGGCCACCGCGCGGAGGAAGTCCAGCGACTCGGAGAACTTCGTCCACGGGGCGTGGATCGGCAGGAAGAGCGTGTCGACCTGCACGTCCTCCGGGACGACCAGGGAGTCCCCGGGGTGGTAGACCACGTCGCCGATCAGGTAGGCCAGGTTGTCCACCACCGGGATGTCGGGGTGGATCACGGCGTGCCGGCCGCCGTAGGCGCGCACCGGCACCCCGGCGGCCGTGAACGACTGTCCGGGCTGGACCGGGTCGAGCGCCTCGGCCGCGTCGCCCAGGGTGCCGGCGAGGGCGGCCGGGCCGTGGATGCGGAACGGACGCCGGTCGAGCTGCCGGGTGACCGCCTCGACGTGCACGTGGTCGGGATGCTCGTGGGTGATCAGCACCGCGTCCGCCCCGTCGAGCGCCGCGGGCTCGCTGAACACGCCCGGGTCGACGACGAGCACTGCCCCGTCGTGCTCCACGCGGAGGCAGGAGTGGGCGTACTTGGTGATGTGCATCGTGACTCCAAGATTATCGAATCGTGATGTCCTGAGCGCAGTCTGCCGGAACCGGCGTGTTGGTGCGCCGCGTCTGACGTATCGCCCCGCACGGGGGCTAGGACGAGGGGAGCCGGGATGGACGGACGGGAACGACGGCGCCGGAGCGTACGGCTGACGGCCGCCGCGCTGGTCGCGCTGCTGGGGTTGGCGGCCTGCGGCAGCGGCGACTCCGGTGGGAACAAGGACTCGGCCGCCAGCGCGCCGGAGGCCGCCTCGGCGGACAAGAACCGGGCCCGCGCCGGGGCGGAGCAGGGCGGCGGGCAGGCCGAGCAGGGCGGCGCCGGCGCGCCGGACCTGCGGGTGGACCAGCGGTCCATCATCTACACCGGCACGATGCGGGTGCAGGTGGACGATGTGGACGCCGCCGCGCGGAGCGCTATCGCCACCGTGACGGCGGTCGGCGGCTTCGTCGGCGGCGACGAGCGGCGCAGCGCCGACGCCGACGCGACGGCACAGCTGGAGCTGCGGGTGCCGGCGGCGAAGTTCCACGGGGTCGTCGACGAGCTGGCGAAGCTGGGCCGGCAGCAGCGCCGGGAGATCCACACCGAGGACGTCACCGAGCAGGTGGTCGACCTGGACGCCCGGATCACCACCCAGCGCGCCCGGGTGGAGAGCGCCCGCCGGCTGCTGGCCCGGGCCAGCACGATCACCGACCTGGTGTCGCTGGAGAACGAGCTGTCCCGCCGGGAGGCCGACCTCGCCTCGCTGGAGGCGAAGAAGAAGCGGCTGGCGGACCTGACCAGCCTGTCCACGATCACCGTGTCGCTGGTCGGGCCGGATGTCAGCACCGCCGACGAGGAGACCGAGATCGGCTTCCTGGTGGGGCTCAAGGGCGGCTGGAAGGTCTTCCTGACCTCGATGACCGTCCTGCTGACGGTGCTGGGCGCGGTGCTGCCGTGGCTGCTGGTGTTCGGCGTGCCGCTGGCGGTGCTGCTGGTGGTGCTGCGCCGGCGGCGGCGCACGAGCCCGCCGCCGGTGGCACCAGCCGGGCCGGCGGGGCCGGGGCCGGGGCCGGCCGGGCCGGCGGGGCCAGGGCCTACCGCGCGGCCGCCAGTGCCCGCAGCGCGGTCTGGACCATGAGCCGTACGCCGACCGGGATGGCCCGCTCGTCGACGTCGAACGAGGCGCGGTGCAGGTCCACGTTCGGGCCGGAGCGGCCCACGCCGAGCCGGGCGAGCGCGCCGGGGACGTACTCCAGGTACCAGGAGAAGTCCTCGCCGCCCATGCTCTGCGGGGTCTCGGCGATGCCCTCCGGCCCGAGCGCGGCGGCGGTGGCGGCGGTCAGGATCTGGATGGCCCGCGAGTCGTTGCTGACCGGGGGGCGACCGCGCAGGTATTCCAGGTCGACGGTGGCCCCGGTCGGCGCGATGACGTCGCGGACGACCTGACCCACGATCTTGGGGGCCAGCTCCCAGGTGTCGCGGTCCATCACCCGCAGGGTGCCGGAGGCGCACGCCTCGGAGGGGATGACGTTGTAACGGGTGCCGGCCGAGGCGTGGCCGAACACCAGCAGCAGCCCGCTGTTGGCCGGCACCCGGCGGCTGACCAGGGCCGGCACCTCGGTGATCAGGCGGCCCAGCGCGTCGACCAGGTCGACGGTCAGGTGCGGTCGGGCGGTGTGCCCGCCGGGGCCGGTGAGCCGGACGGTGACGTTGTCGGCGGCGGCGGTGATCGGGCCGACCCGCAGGCCGACCTTGCCGACCGGCTGGTTCGGGTCGCAGTGCAGCGCGAAGATCTGCACCACGTCGTCGAGGCCGCCGGCCTCGATGACCTCCAGCGAGCCGCAGGGCAGGATCTCCTCGGCCGGCTGGAAGATCAGCCGGACCCGGCCGGGCAGCTCGCCGAGGTCGGCGAGCTGCGCCAGCAGCATGCCGACGCCGAGCATGACGGTGGTGTGGACGTCGTGGCCGCAGGCGTGGCAGACGCCGTCCACGGTGGAGCGGTACGGCACGTCCTTCGAGTCGGTCAGCGGCAGCGCGTCGATGTCGGCGCGCAGCGCGACCACCGGGCCGTCGGGGCGGCCGTCGATGTCGCAGATGACCCCGTTGCCCTTGGGGAGCAGTCGCGGGCTCAGCCCCGCCAGGGAGAGCTCGCGGGCGATCAGGGCGGCCGTCTCGAACTCCTCGCCGGAGAGCTCCGGATGCGAGTGGAGGTGGCGACGGGTGGCGATCAGCCCGGGCACCCGGAGGGCGAGCAGGTGGTCCAGCTCGAACGGCAGGGGCTGGGACCCGGACGGCGCCTCCGGCCAGGACGACGCCAGCTGGCTGCCGGTCGGCAGCGTCAACGCACTCGTCACGTCGAATTCTCGTTCGCTAGAGATGGATGGATCATCAGGAACAGCAGACAGCCTAGACCTCCGGCGGTGACGCTGCGCAACGTCGTTCCGGTGATGATCAGAGCGCACAGCGTCACGAATGCCCTGCTGGGAGCGTTCGTAGATCTGCGGGACAGCAGGTAGATCGCGATCGAACGCCGTCATCTGCCCCACACCTCCTACACCGCGTAACCGACCCGGCCGTCACCAAATCGACGCCGATCTCGGGGGCCGTCGTTCCGAATTGTCGCATTAGTCGGTCCGGTGAACTGACACTCCGACAATTACGCGACCCCTGTCGGCGGCGAGGCTCCGAAGACGGTCACACGACCGAGCACGGAACGACCGCACACCGTGTGCGTCCGGGTCCACCCCGTCGGATACCCCCGAACCCCTCCGGCAACCGCCGACCGGTGGGCCGCGCCGCCCCGCCGTACGCGGAAGCCCCTCCGGCGGCGTCGCCGGGCCTGCTCCCGCGGTCTGCGTCGCCGATCGGCGACGGGAACTGACTCCGACTGTAGCTCCCGCCCGGCATGCGGCGCGACCTGCGCAAACGCCCCGACCGACCGGCCTGCGGGATCCGCCGGAACGGCCGACGGGCCAGCCAGGCCGCAGCGGTCAGAAGCGGTCGGCCGGGCGGTGCAGCCCCCACACCTGGCGCAGGGTGCCGCAGACCTCGCCGACGGTGGCGCGGGCCCGCAGCGCCTCCTTCATCGGGTAGAGCACGTTCTCCGTGCCCTCGGCGGCGGCGCGCAGCTCCGCCAGCGCCCGCTCGACCGCGCCCGCGTCCCGCTCGGCGCGCAGCCGGGCCAGCCGCTCGGCCTGCGCCGCCTCGATCGCCGGGTCGACCCGCAGCGGCTCGTACGGCTCCTCCTCGTCGATGGCGAACCGGTTGAGGCCCACCACCACCCGCTCGCTGGAGTCGATCTCCTGCGCGATCCGGTACGCGGACTGCTCGATCTCCCGCTTCTGGAAGCCCGCCTCAATGGCGTCGACCGCCGAACCGTGGTCGAAGACCCGGTCCATCAGCTCGGTCGCCGCCGCCTCGATCTCGGCGGTCATCGCCTCCACCACGTACGAGCCGGCGAACGGGTCGACGGTGGCGGTCAGGTCGGTCTCGTACGCCAGCACCTGCTGGGTGCGCAGCGCCAGCCGGGCCGCCTTCTCGGTGGGCAGCGCGATCGCCTCGTCGAAGCTGTTGGTGTGCAGCGACTGGGTGCCGCCGAGCACCGCGCCGAGCCCCTGCACCGCCACCCGGACCAGGTTCACCTCGGGCTGCTGGGCGGTGAGCTGCACGCCCGCGGTCTGGGTGTGGAAGCGCAGCATCATCGACTTCGGGTCCTTGGCGCCGAAGTCGTCGCGCATCAGCCGGGCCCAGATCCGCCGGGCGGCCCGGAACTTCGCCACCTCCTCCAGGAGCGTCGTTCGGGCGACGAAGAAGAACGACAACCGGGGCGCGAAGTCGTCCACGGCCAGCCCCGCCGCGAGCGCGGCCCGGACGTACTCGACGCCGTTGGCCAGGGTGAACGCGATCTCCTGCGCGGGCGTCGCGCCGGCCTCGGCCATGTGGTAGCCGGAGATGGAGATCGTGTTCCACTTCGGCACCTCCTTGCGGCAGTAGCCGAAGGTGTCGGCGACCAGCCGCAGCGAGGGCTTCGGCGGGAAGATGTACGTCCCCCGGGCGATGTACTCCTTGAGGATGTCGTTCTGGATCGTGCCGTTCAGCGCCATGCCGGGGACGCCGTTCTCCTCGGCCACGAGTTGGTAGAGCAGGAGCAGCACCGAGCCGGGCGCGTTGATGGTCATCGAGGTGGAGACCTTGTCCAGCGGGATGCCGTCGAAGAGCAGCCGCATGTCCTCGATCGAGTCGATGGCCACCCCGACCTTGCCCACCTCGCCGTGCGCGATCGGGTCGTCGGAGTCGTAGCCCATCTGCGTCGGCAGGTCGAAGGCGACCGAGAGGCCCATCGTGCCGGCCCGCAACAACTGGTGGTACCGCGCGTTGGACTCGGTGGCGGTGCCGAAGCCGGCGTACTGGCGCATCGTCCAGGGGCGGGAGGTGTACATGGTGGGGTAGACCCCCCGCGTGTACGGGAACTCGCCCGGGCCGCCCAGCCGGGAGTCCAGGTCCTCCGGAAGGTCGGCGGCCGTGTAGACGCCCTTGATCGGGAAACCGGACTCGCTTGACCGCCGTTCGCTCATTAGCGGATGGTAGGACGCGCGACGGCGTCGGCGGGTGAGGGATAGCGCACACCCGCCCCGTGGACATCGACGAGAGGTGAACGTCAGGGCACGTATGGTCCAGTTCGGTAAACGTCCGTCGCGTCGGGTTTCGCATCGGGCGTCGGAACCAGCAAGATAGGGGGGTTGTGTCCCAGCCCCCCTCGATTTCCCCCGGTGGCTTTTCTGTGACTCAGATCCCGACGTGGAGCGGCGGACCAGTCAGTCCCCCCAACGGACGCGCGACCCCCGGCACGACCATCGGTGGTCGTTACTCGCTGCGTTCCGCGGTGGGCAACGGCGGCATGGGCACGGTCTGGCGTGCCACAGACACGCTCCTGCGGCGGGACGTCGCCGTCAAGGAGGTCGTCCTGCCCCCGGGTCTGGCCCCCAGCGACCGCGACGCCATGTACGAGCGCACCCTGCGCGAGGCCCGCGCGGCGGCCGCGATCCAGCACCCGGCCGTCGTGCAGGTCTACGACGTGGTCACCGAGGGCGACCGGCCCTGGATCGTGATGGAGCTGCTGGACGCCCGCAGCCTCGCCGACATGGTGATCGAGGACGGGCCGGTCGCGCAGCGGGTGGTCGCCAAGATCGGCATAGCGCTGCTCGGCGCGCTGGAGGTGGCGCACGCGATCGGCGTGCTGCACCGCGACGTCAAGCCGGCCAACGTGCTGATCTGCGCCGACGGCCGCTGCGTGCTGACCGACTTCGGCGTGGCCCGGATGCCCACCGACGTGCAGCTCACCACCCCCGGGATGGTGCTCGGCTCGCCGCACTTCATCTCCCCGGAGCGGGCGATGGGCCAGGAGTTCGGGCCGCCGAGCGACCTGTTCTCGCTGGGCGTCACGCTCTACACGGCGGTGGAGGGGCGGCCCCCGTTCGACAAGGGCGACCCGATCGAGACCATGCACGCGGTGGTCGAGGACCCGCCCGCCCCGCCGCAGCGCAGCGGGCCGCTGACCCGGGTGCTGATGGGCCTGCTGGAGAAGGACCCGGCCCGCCGCCTCGACGTGCACACCGCCCGGGCGATGCTGCGCGAGCTGCTCGCCGGCCCGCTGACCAGCAACGCCGCCGCGGTGAACTCGATGACCGACCCGTACTCAATCGTGCCGGTGCAGCAGCGACCGCTGCCCGCCCCGCCGGCCGCCCAGCCCGAGCAGCCGAAGCCGACCGGGCAGATCGGCGGGCGGGCGATGCTCAACCCCGGCGAGTCGCTCACCGACCGGCTGGCCGCGCTACGCCGGGGCGAGCGCCCCGCGCAGGCCGCCCTCCCCGCCAGCCCCGCCGCGATGGAGGACACCAGCGCCGACGCGCTGGCCGGGCCGCTGCACACCCCCACCGGCGCGATGCCGGCCCCGGGCACCCCCGCGCCGGCCGGCCGCACCTACGGCGGCCCCGAGGCCACGCCGCAGGTCGCCGGCTCCGACGCCACCCAGCAGCTGCGCACCAACGCGGCCGGCCTGGTCGGGTTCGGCGGCCAGCCGGACGCCACCCAACGGATGGGGGCCGGCGCGCCCGCCTTCGGGCAGCCGGACGCCACCCAGCGGATGAGCGCGGGCGCCCCGGTCTTCGGCGGCCAGCCGGAGGCCACCCAGCAGCTCGGCGGCACGTACGGCGGCGGCCAGTGGTCGGTGCCGGGCACCGGGCAGCCCTGGGCGACCCCCGCCACCGCGCCGGCCGCGGCCGGCGGCGGGCTCGCCGGTCGGGTGGGCGCGATCGGCAACCAGGTCGTCGGCACCGTCAAGGGCTGGCCCCGCAAGGTGCAGCTCGCCGCCGCCGGCGGCCTGGCCGTGGTGCTGCTGATCGGGGCGGTCGTCCTGTTCACCGGCGGCGACGACGCGCCGACCGTCCCGCAGGCCGCCCCGACCTCGGCGGCCCCGGCCGGCAACGCGCCCGAGATGAAGGAGCACTCCGGCAAGGGCGTGCGGGTCATGGTGCCGCAGGGCTGGGAGCGCAAGAGCGCCGGCAACTGGGTCGACTACGTCGACCCGCAGGACGAGGGCCGCAAGGTGCGGATCCTCGTGGAGGACTTCCGCACCACCTCGATCCGCTGGGCCGAGGTCGCCGAGGACGGTCTGAAGAACCGCTCCAAGTCCTGCGTCAAGCCGTACGCCCAGCTCGCCATGAACGAGATGGAGTGGGTCGGCAAGCAGGCGGCCGAGTTCGAGTACACCTGCGGCGAGGGCGAGACCAAGCGGCACGGCGTGTGGCGCGGCGTGGTCCACGACGGCAAGGCCTACTCGTTCTACCTCACCTCCACCGACGCCAAGTTCGCCGAGAGCAAGCCGATCTTCGACGAGATGGTGAAGACGTTCCAGCTCACCGACGCCGGCTGATCGCAGGGGAAGAGAAGCGGCGATCCGCCGGCGTGCTATCAAGAGGCATGCCGGCGGATACCACTGACATCGACGACATTCGCGAGCAAGCTCGGCGCTGGCTCGACGACGACCCCGACCCGGCCAGCCGGGACGAGCTGCGGGCGGTGCTCGACCGCCTGCCGGCGAGCGCCCCGGAGCTGGCCGACCGGTTCGCCGGCCCGTTGACCTTCGGCACCGCCGGGCTGCGCGGCCCGCTGCGCGCCGGTCCGAACGGGATGAACCTCGCGGTGGTCACCCAGGCCGCCGCCGGGCTGGTCGCCTGGCTCGCGGCCCAGGGCGGTTCCGGCCCGCTGGTGATCGGGTACGACGCCCGGCACGGCTCCCGGCAGTTCGCCGAGCGGACGGCCCAGGTCGCCACCGGCGCGGGACGCCCGGCGCTGCTGCTCCCCCGCCCGCTGCCCACCCCGGTGCTCGCGTACGCGGTGCGGCACCTCGGGGCGGTCGCCGGGGTGATGGTGACCGCCAGCCACAACCCGCCGCAGGACAACGGCTACAAGGTCTACCTCGGCGCGGAGCTGGGCGGGGCGCTCGGGGCGGGCGCGCAGATCGTGCCGCCGGCCGACGCCGGCATCGAGGCCGCGATCCGGTCGGTCGGCCCGCTGGCCGAGGTGCCGCTCGGCCCGGCCGGGCAGGTGCTCGGCGACGACCTGGTGGCCTCCTACGTGGAGCGGGCCACCGGAGTGATCGACCCGGACGGGCCGCGCGACCTGGCCGTGGCGTACACGCCGCTGCACGGGGTGGGGGCGGCGGTGCTCACCGCGGCCTTCGCCCGGGCCGGCTTCCCGGTGCCGGGGGTGGTGCCCGAGCAGGCGGAGCCGGACCCGGCGTTCCCGACCGTCTCCTTCCCCAACCCGGAGGAGCCGGGGGCGGTGGACCGGCTGGTCGCCCTCGCCGAGTCGACCGGCGCGGACATCGCCATCGCCAACGACCCGGACGCGGACCGCTGCGCGGTGGTCGTCCGGGACACCGGCCCGGCGGCGAGCGCCCGCGGGGAGGTCGCCGGTCCCACGGAGCCGGACGCCGACCGGCCCGGCTGGCGGATGCTGCGCGGTGACGAGGTGGGCGTGCTGCTGGCCGACCACCTGATGCGGCGCGGCGTCACCGGCCTGTACGCCACCACGATCGTGTCGTCGTCCCTGCTGCGGGCCATGTGCGCCGCCCGGGGCCTGCCCTACGACGAGATGCTGACCGGGTTCAAGTGGATCGTGCGGGCCGGCGGCGGGACCGAGCCGCTGGTCTACGGCTACGAGGAGGCGCTCGGCTACTGCGTCGCCCCTGAGCACGTCCGCGACAAGGACGGCATCACCGCCGCGCTGACGGTGGCCGAGCTGGCCGCCGGGCTGAAGACGCAGGGACGCACCCTGACCGACCGGCTGGACGAGCTGGCCGCCGAGTTCGGCGTGCACCACACCGACCAGCTCTCGGTGCGGGTGGACGACCTGCGGGTGATCGCCGACGCGATGGCCCGGATCCGCGCCGCGACGCCGACCGCGCTGCTCGGCCACCCGGTCGCGGAGACGCAGGACCTGCTCCCCGAGGCGGACGTGGTGATCCTGCGCACCGGGGCCGCGCGGGTGGTGATCCGGCCGTCCGGCACCGAGCCGAAGCTGAAGGCGTACCTGGAGGTGGTGGAGCCGGTGGCGGACGGCGACGTCGCCGCGGCCCGCGCCCGGGCCGCGGAGTCCGTCGCGGCCCTGCGCGCGGAGATCGCGGCCGCTCTCGGTCTCTGATCGGGCTTCCGGGCACCCGCCCCCCTACGCCCTTTGCTCTGCTTCACCCGACGCAACGGAAAAGCGCCACAAGTGTTGCGTGGGTTGAAGCAGAGCAAAGGGGCCGTGGGGTGGTGTCGGATCGGGGCGTGCACGTGGTGTCAGCGGCGCGGGCAGCGCCGGACAGCCAGGCGTGCGCGTCGTGTCAGCGGCGCGGGCCGAGGGCGGCGTCCACCGCGCTGCCCAGGGCGGCCACGACCAGGCCCACCGAGGGGCGGACGACCGAGTCGTCGAGGCTGACGTTGCCGGAGAAGCCGGCGCCGCCGGCGATCTCCTCCAGGCGGCGGCGGGCGTCCCGGGCCGCGTCGCCGGTCAGGCCCAGGGCCGGCTCCATCCGCAGCACCGCGACCAGGGTGGCCAGGGCGGCGGTCCGCTCGTCGGGGAGCTGCCCGTCGGCCAGCGCCTCGGCGAGCCGGCGGCGGGTGTCCGCCTCCACCTCGGGGTTCACCGTCGGGTAGCGGTGCACGTGGATGAAGCCCAGCTCGGTCTCGTCGACGTCCCGCACCACGCCCTGGGCGCACAGGGTTTCGAGGATCTTGTCGCGCAGGCCGTGCCGCAGCCGCTGCACCCAGGACGACGGGCTGTGCGGGGTGTCGGCGGCGATGCGGGCGAGGACCCCGTCGACGAGCGGCTCGCCGGTGGGCGTCGGGTCGGCCACCGCCAGGGACCCCTCGGAGTACACGATCCGCCCGGCCAGGGCCAGTTCGATCAACACCGCGGCGGCCATCCCCAGGTCGAGGCTGATCCGCGGCATGGTCGCCTTGCCGGTCTCGTCGTCGTACGCGAGGAGAAGCAGCTCTTCGGCGAGCGCAACACCAGTCATGGCCGGAGACGCTAGCGGGTGCGCGCATTCCGCGCAGCAACCGGATGCCGACGACGCGCCGCCGCGCCCGTGCGCCTCGCCGGTCCCCAACGGACTGAGGAATGGGACGAAACCGGGACCCCCTCCTGACGACGGGGTCGCCGTGGATACGATCCAGGGGATCGGACAGCGCTGTC